>JANWVZ010000120.1 GCA_025056555.1 Gemmatales bacterium
AATCGGGAAAACAGTCTGCTTTACAAGCTCTTTCTTCCGCTGGAGTGGTTACGCCATATTTTTGGAAGCACATGACGGCTGTTCCGCATCAGGGGAATGCCCCGGCGATAGTTGAAAAGCGGTTGGTGAGAGATTCATTACGCGGCTTTCTGGAGCGAGACAGGTTTGGTTTGGTATTCTTGGTATTCGAGCACCGTGCCGACGGTTGGCTACACGCGGGGGAATGATTCGAGCGGGACGCTGGAGGGGGCGGGCGGGATTGGCGGGCTGCTGGCGCGCTCGCACGGCTATGCGGGCGGCAGTTGGAGCACGCACAGTTACTACCACGCCGACGGCGGGGGCAACGTGACGTATCTGATCAACAGCAGTCAGGCGATGGTGGCCAGCTACCGCTACGATCCGTATGGGCGGCTGCTGGCGTCGAGCGGTGGTCTGGCTGGGGCGAACGTGTATCGGTTCTCCTCGAAAGAAGTCACCGCCAACGGGAACCTCTACTATTACTGCCACCGGTTTTACGATCTGAATCTCCAAAGGTGGCTGAACAGGGATCCGTCGGGGGAATTCGGTGGATTGAACCTCTATGGATATATCGGCAACAACCCGATCAATGAGTTTGATCCTTATGGCCTCGCAACTGGAGGCGGAGCCTACCATCCCCCTGACGGGGTAGGTGTCGGATGTAACCGTTTCGACAGTTGCAGCCAGATCAGTGGGAAGTCCTTCCTCTTGATGCGAATGATTGGTTCGCACCTCGGTTGGGAGATGTCGATGCCTTGGCCTCGTGGTGGCGGTCGCCATACAAAGGAGATCGTTGATCTCTGGAATGCTTTGATGAAGTGCATGACACTTTCCGAGCTGAAGCAGTGCAACAAGCCTCCGCCGAAACCCCCAGTCTGGTGCCGAATTGTCGAAAGAGTGCCTGGAACTCCCGAACAACTTGAGGCGGCAGGAAAAGTATCCTCAGTAATCGGAGTCGCCATCTTGACTCGCGGTCGAAGTCGCGCCACACCACCAGTCGTTCGCCCGCCCGCGCCGTCACCGGCACCTACCCCGTGGCCGGTTCCGGCTCCCGCACCTGTGGTGCCATGACAGGCAAGTCGCGAACGGGGAGAACACCGGAAGATCCGGAGTTGTTCAACTCGCTGCTCAGATTTGCGGAGACCAGCGAATCCGAAAAAAGCATCCCCGCAGAAGTCGTCAAACGTGGCATTGCTTCGTCTGACATGGTGACCAACGGATTAGTGTTCGAGGTTCTGCATTCACCGGCGCTTTACCAGCGGATTGCGCCGCCGCTGACGCTTGATGACTTCCAAACACTCCACATCAAGTATTTGCCGCGTTCCTTCGTGCGTAATCGTAGCCACAATCCCTTCTTCGTTAATGGCATGCGAAGAGTTCTTCACGATTTGGGCCAGGTTCAATACGGCCAGGGCACTTTGATCCTGTTGCGCTAGCTGATAAAGCGTAGTCAATATTTTCTTCATGTTGGGATCGGGCTTGGTCAGTTTCTGCAGTGTAGGGATGTATTCTGGAGGGATCGGCTGATTCTTGAAAAGCTGGCCCAGTAACCTGTTGGTTACGTCGGCTAATTGCCGGTCCACATCATTAATCAAGCCCAGCCAGCGAGCGTAAGCCGGATCGAGCCGTTGTGGGGCGATTACCAGAACTCTTTCTAAACGCGAATAAAACCCATCGGTAGGTAACGGGCGCAATTCGCCCAGGGCCTGGCGCAGCTTCTGGTAGTTTTCCACGTTTACGGTCAGCCATACGGTTAGTCTGTATTTAGGGAGCGGCAAGGGCCGATTGTGATACGCGAACCAGTAATACACGCCGTGAAACACACGTTCCAGTCGTTCCAATAATTCCTCCGCCTGTTTCTGGTCTTCCTGGAGATGAACGATCTGGTAATGCGGACCTTTGCCGGTGGTGAAGACGTTGCCTCGAGCTAAAGGACCAATGCGCGCCAGAGTTTCGTCGTCTTGGGGTAATTCCTGCTTCAGCAACTGACGAGTTTCCAGTAACCGCTGGATGGTCGTCCTGTCGGCTTCCGGTAACTTCTCCAGGCCCATTTTTTCCCAAGCCGCCAGCTGTTCCTCAAATCTTTTCCACATATCGAAGGTCACGTTGCTGCCGGTTTGATAGGTCCAATGTTGTAACATCCATAGGGCAAGTTCGGCTGGTGCCTTGGCGGCCAGGTTCCTCTTTCTTGCCAGGAGTTCAAATTCCTGGCTAAGAGACGGGTTCCGGAGCCAGTGGATTTCCGCTAAGTTGGCAGCCGATATGTTCGGTTGGAATTCAAACTGCCCCCCATCATAACGAAAAACCAACATGCCGGGACTGGTAGTCGAGGGCCGCGCTTCCCCTTGCAATACTGCTAAGAGCCAGTCGGCGGTACCGGCGTCGTCTTGCGAGCTGGTGCCAGGCTGACCCGGTTGTCCCGGAACTCCCCCCGGTGGAAATCCCGGCACTCCGCCAGGTTTAAGCGGACCTGGTCCGGCACCTGCGCCGGGCGCGGGAAATCCCGGTTGGGCGACACCCCCTGGCTGACCGGCAGTGCCGCCCGAGCCCGCGTTCTCGCCGACGTTGATGCGGAAAACCACATAATCCGCCCACAATTCGCTCGTGCCCGCCGTCAGAGACAACACCATTGCCAGACCAAGGATAACTTGCGCCCCGACGTCCCGCCTACTTCCGGCGGTTGCTTTAGTTGTTCCGCTGTTCATGACTCCGCCTCCCCATGTTTATGCTCATGCTCGATCCGCTTCCCGACATGCTCCCGCTGGCAACAAATGCGTAGTCCTTACTATTATTGTTGGATTTCATACCAGAATTGCAACTGTCGGATAAACCCATCGATCAAATATGGTACTGCTCAAGGCGGATCAATGTCAAGCGATTGCCGTGAGGATAATTCGCATCGTTGCTCGGCAAACAGCTGGACTGCTTGGGCGTAACCATAGGCGCTCAGCGCCTGCGGACGAAGCTTCCGAATCGCTTCTATCGCTTCGCGAGCGCTACAGCCATAGCGATAGACCAGATAACACGCCAATACTGCGCCTGTGCGGTCCAAGCCATGATAGCAATGCACTACCGCTTTGCCGCCATCACGCGTGTGCTGTTGCAGAAAGCGAAAAATAATCGGCAGGCGCTGTACGAAATCACGTTGGAGCGAGCGACTTGTCAGTTCGATCATGGGCCAGTAGATCGGCAGATGAGCAATTCCCGCCGCTTCGATCTGACTGGGAAATACCTGGGTATCGTCCAGGGATACGATGGCGCGGATACCCGCCTGCCGCCAGCTTACCAAGTCCCACGGAGCCGCAGCTGGACCGCAACGTCCACCAATGCTGTCCGCTATTGGCCAGTAAATATGTTGCATAGTTCGGCTGCTGAGCAAAGCGTTCGCAGGTTGACGCGGAAATAGAGTCTCCTCGAGTTATCTTGGCTTACCCAGGGTAGAGTCGTCAACTCGACTTTGCAAGATGGAAAAAACAGAGTATAAGTGGCCTTCACCAGGATCAAGCCGGGAAGGCCCAACCATGAATAGCGAAGCGATTTATATCCATCCGACGGCTATCGTCAGTGGCGCCGTTCACCTGGAACAGGAAGTGCGCATCGGGCCTTACACCATTATCGAAGGTCCGGTTGCCATCGGTCAGGGCACTGTCATTGGTCCACATTGTCACATTCTCGGCCCCTGTGTCATCGGCAGAAAGAATCTTATCGGCAGCAACGTAGTCATTGGCGGCAGGCCTCAGGATCAGAAGTATCGCGGGGAAGACACCCGCGTGGAAATCGGCGATGAGAATGTGATTCGAGAAAACGTAACCATACATCGCGGCACTGGGCGCAGCGGAGTGACGCGGATCGGGCACAGAAATTTTCTCATGGTGGGCTGCCATATTGCACATGATTGTATTGTGGGCAATGATTGTACTCTTGCCAACAACGCCTTACTGGGCGGACATTGCACCGTCGAGGATTTGGCATACATATCTGGTAACGCAGCAGTGCATCAGTACTGCCGACTGGGTCGGCTGAGCCTGCTCTCCGGGTGTTCCGCAGTCAGCAAGGACGTACCGCCGTTTATCATCCAGCAAGGGCATAACACGGTGCGTGGTATCAACGTGGTCGGTATGCGTCGTGCTGGGCTGAGGCCCGAGCAGATTGATGCCATTCGGCGGCTCTACCATATCATGTATTTGCAAAGCCTTAGCGTACCAAATGCCCTGGCACGGATTGAGGCGGAACTGGGACACCTGGATGTGGTGCGGGAATTCGTGCGTTTTGTCCGAGGCTCGAAACGAGGCATCTGCGGCACCCGCGCCGGCTGGGCTGATGCCGCTTAGACCCGCGGACAACTCACATTTCGTACCGCCTCGTTGCCACACGCTTGCAGTTTCTGTTATCATTCCGACCTGGAACGAGGCCAATTATCTCCCAAAGGCGATCACGTCAGCACGCCTAAGTGGTGCTCAGGAAGTAGTGGTGGTAGATGGAGGCAGTACGGATGGAACAATAACGTTCGCAGTTCAATGGGCTGACCAGTTTCTGCAAACGGAACGTGGTCGAGCAGTGCAAATGAACTTCGGCGCTGCCCATGCTCGGGGTGAGATTCTTTGTTTCTTGCATGCGGATTGTGCCTTGTCGCCTCGGGCGTTATTCCAGGCGAGTATTTACCTGAGCCGTCCGGGAATTGCTGCTGCGTGTTTTCGGCAGCACCACCTGAGTGATGATTGGCGTTTCCGCCTGCTCGATGCTGGCGCTACTGCCCGAGTACGATGTTTCGGTTGGGTTTATGGTGATCAGGGGGTGGTCGTTCGCCGACAGCTCTTTCAGCAGGTCGGAGGATTTCCGGAATTGCCGATCTTTGAAGACGTCGCGCTATGTCGTAAACTGCAGCGCTTCGGTCGCATAATAGTGCTGCCGGCGGCGATTTACGTTTCTCCTCGGCGCTGGGAGGGACGATGCTTCTGGTCGGTCACGGTAAGCAATTGGTGGCTCGCAGGAGCTTACGCACTCGGCTTGGCTCCGCAACGCCTGGCAGGGTGGAGGCTTCATCGAGCGTTATCCACTCGTCCTTTCCAGTTCGTGAATAATCAGCACCTTCGCGACTTGCCTGCATAGTACAACTATTTCTTCCGTCTCAGGTATTACATTGATTCGTAGATATTTTGGAGCCTATAGAACTGGATACGTCGGCGCTTACGATTAATGCAGCGCCGCACACTACTGGTCTTAGTCCACGTAGGTCTTCTGATTCAGGGCACTGTCCTTTCCTAAGTCCCTGTAACTTAGTCATCTGGCGGAGGAAAGTATGACATCCTGGAGCAAGTTGGAAGAACAGTCGGCACAAGTATTAGTAAAGTTAGCTCTTGAGGAAGACTTAGGACAGCAAGGAGATATTACTACTGATATCCTAATCGGAGCGGAGTGGCGTGGCACGGCTTGTATTATTGCGCGTCGTGCCGGCGTGATCTGCGGGAGACGTTTGGCCGAAATCGTACTAGGTCGGCTGGACCCTGGAGCAGAGATTCATTGGGATTGTGAAGATGGTTCAAAGGTCTCGGCGGGAACGAAAATCGGACAAGTCCGTGCTCAAGTGCGCGCCCTGCTGAGCGCTGAGCGTACTGCATTAAATTTTTTGCAGAAACTTAGTGGTGTGGCGACGCTGACTCAGCAATATGTGCAGGCGATTGACGGCTTGCCCTGCGTGATCCTGGATACGCGCAAAACCACTCCTGGTTGGCGTGTGCTGGAAAAGTATGCAGTTCGCTGTGGCGGCGGGCAGAATCATCGTCGAGGTCTATACGACGGCATCCTGATAAAGGACAACCACCTGGCTGCCTTGCGGGAACGGGGTCAGGATTTGGCCTATGCCCTTCGGCAAATCCGACTTCGCTTGACCTCGTGTTTTCCGATTGAAATTGAAGCTGAGAACTTAGAACAGGTCGCACAAGCCCTGCAAGAAGGAGCAGATATTATTCTCTTAGATAACATGCCCCTGGATATGTTGCGGCAGGCGGTGGAGCTACGTAACCGACTAGCTCCGCGAGTTTTGTTAGAGGCCTCCGGCGGCATAACCTTGGAAAATGTGCGAGCCGTCGCAGAAACGGGCGTTGATCGCATTAGCATAGGAGCGCTAACGCACTCGGCACCTGCGCTAGATCTGGCACTTGAGTTTTTAGGCTGCCGAGAACACTAATTCGCCGCGAAACTGTCATCAGGCGTCTCCAAGTGAGAGGGGTTGGGAAACAATGACTTATAATCGTTTGGCGTACACCCTTTGTCGGTACCCCCTGCATATCGTACTAGGATAACGCGGATGCACCCTCGCTCTGCATCGCTAAAAAGGCAGGTACCTAAGCTAGACTCCTTTTCGAGATGAGCACCCAGGACTAAAGTATCCTGAGGCTTCAATGGAACGGTCATTTTCAAGAAAGCCAAGAGCGTTTCGCTTTCGCCGGTGGCCAAAGGCCAGCAGTTTTCCTGATTCCACAAAAACTTGACTGGCATTGCAGGACGGTGACGAATGGCTGGAGTAATAGTAAATTCTCTACTACCGTTAGAGTTAGTGTGCCATTCTAAAGTTAAGCCCGGCTGCGCTTCACTAAATTCGACAACAGAAGATTCACCAGCATAAGAGATAGGGCAGGTTAAGTACGGATTTCTGGTTCCCAGAGGTTGAAACTGAGACTGTCCTGGAGGCAGGAACAGAGTGAGCAACTGGGGTGGACTTGGCGCTCGAGAGATCGCTTCGGTTAACTGAATCGGCACTCTTCCCGCCAGGACCCCTGCCCTCAAACCGTTGGCACGCAGCAGTGGTCGGATCTCCGAGGCGACTATTTGTTCATCGGTCTCACGCCAGAGTTGATCAAGAACTTCCAGATGCTCCCTGGCTAAGCTCAGTTCATACCACCGCAGATGCGCGGCATTATTGGGGATAGTGGGGTTTAATCGGGTAAACCCCCGGTCGTGGGGAAAATGCTGTGGCAGCCAGGGCTCAACCGTCCAACAGCCCGCTAACGGGATTAGAGTGATCGCCGAGGTTACTACTATCGTTCGCATGCCAATCCTGCGAAGCGAGGTCAGTTGTTCGTCGCGTGCAAAGTGTGTAGAAAGCGGAGTAGTGTATCTCTAATAGTCAGGTGAAAGAGAGACTGAGGCGGTAGCAACCTGCCGGCGCCATAGCCGCTTGAAGAAGGCTGACAGACGATGCCGCCAGATTTCTTTCCGCATCACCCAATGACTGGTCATCCAGTTCATTTGCAAAACACGCCGAGGCCCTTGATACGGTTTGTGACCGTGCCAGGAGTTATCCGTGCGGCGGAAAGCCAGTAACGTCCCTTCTCGAGGAGGCACTTCGACCACTACCTCGTCCAGGCTATCGGGGGAACGCAATAAGCGTAAGCGACCACCGTCTGCTTCCCACTGGGGATTGAGGTAAATAAGCACGGTAAGGAGTTTCGAGGGGGTATCGGTGTGGATTTGACCATCAGAAAGTCGGCAGTGGCCACGGACCGTGATCATGGTGGGGCGGTGGCGCAGCGAGAGGCTGAATTTTTCTTCGAAGGCCTGACACATTTCCGGCCCAGTCATTTCCTCAATCAGGCGCTGAAACGCCGGGCCGTAGGTTAATTCCGCCAACGGAAAGCTGCCTGGCTGTTCAATCGGGGGAAAGTCCGCGTGAATAGCTGGTAACGCCTCAGCACGAACAAATCCGGGTACGATGAGATATGGAAATGGTTCGGTTACCAACCTCGTCGCTCGAAAGGCATCGAGATTCAAGCAGGTCATGACAGCCTCCTCTGTTCCTTTCTGTGTGTAATAAATTCGGGGCGGGACTGTAGGCGTGCCAACTTGCTTTGTCAAGGCGATCTTTTCCATCGCTTCAGGAGGCGGTCGTCAGTGTTGTTGGAACCCAACGGAAATTACAGAGGTCGCTCGGATACGCTCGACTCCGAACAAGACTGCAAGCCGTCGGGCCACTGGGGCAGTGCTACTGCGGCCCAAGTCGCTTGTATTTGGAAAAGTTAGCCGATATGCTATATCAAGAGAAGCGATAACAGAGGAGGGTCGCCCGTGCTGGCCAAGACCAGTTGTCCCTATTGCTGGGAGGAGTTTGACACCGCCGATGTCCTCTGGGTGGCGGCGCACGAGTCGTTGACTGGCGATGAACTGCTGGGACCTGATAAGCCGGTGCGATTCTTGCCGAGCGTGTTCACCCTCAACGGAGAAGCGGTGGACCTAAAAGGGATGGTTTGTCGTCAGATCGCTTGTCCGCATTGCCATCTGATTATCCCGCGCGCTGCTTTGGAGATGGTTCCACTTTACTTGTCCATTTTGGGCACGCCGGCTTCCGGCAAATCATACTATTTAGCCGCGCTGAGTTGGCAGTTGCGCCGATTATTACCTACGCAGTTCGCCATAGACTTTTCCGACGCCGACCCATCGCTCAACATCACCTTGTCCGAATACGAGCGGAATCTGTTTCTCCATCCGTACAGTGATCGATATATTCCACTAGCCGATTTAATTCCAAAAACGCAAACCGCCGGCCCCATGTATGAGTCGGTGAACTATGGCGACCATAGTGTTCGTTATTCCAAGCCGTTCTTGTTTGTGTTGCGGCCGAATGCTCGGCATCCGTATCACAAGCAGGCCGAGGAAATGCAACGCCTGGTGTGCCTTTATGACAACTCTGGAGAGCATTTTCGCCCTGGTCAGGATGATCCCCAAGCACCGGTAACCTGGCACCTGGCACGTTCGCAATCGTGGATTTACGTATTTGACCCGACGGCTGACCCGCGCTTCCGTTCTTTGTTACAACAGATGTATCACCGTAATAATAGTCAAGTTGACTACGCGTTGTCGGAATTTCCAGAGCGCCAGGATACGGTTCTGCTGGAGGCAGTAGCGCGGGTGCGGCGATTGACACGTCTTTCCGCCACCCAAGCGCTGGATAAGTTGCTGTTAGTGGTGGTAAGTAAGGCCGACGTTTGGTTTCCTTTGGTGTCAGAAGACCAACTCAACGAGGAACCCTGGAATTTGGTGCGCGGCTTAGCCGGGCTGGATTCCGACCGCATTGTGCGACGCTCGGCTTTATTGGAGAGCTTACTGAGTCACTATTCTCCGGAGGTGGTCGGCGCAGCACGCTCGAACTTTGAACGGGTCGCGTACATTGCGGCCAGTGCATTGGGTCAAGTGCCCAAGCCCCTTCGCAAGCCTGATGGCAAGGTCGTCCCTGGGGTAAAGCCTTCCGAGGTCAAGCCCTGGGGGGTGATTGTTCCCTTCCTGCTTGCGTTGATTCATACCATACCGAACAGTATCTTGTCGTTACGCCGAATCGAAAAACTGATCAGCGTGCCCAGCCGAAGCTGAGCGGAAGTATCCCTGTAGGATCTTTTCTGCTTTACAACCTTGCTAAAGATCGCCTTGAGTCAAGGAGCCTGACATGTACCACGAGTTACTGTTTACTTCAGCGGAGCGGGGATTGGACTTGGGGATGAGCGGTTACTGTACTGTCAAACGGACACGGGGAATGTCGAAACGCTTAGAACGGTTGTTGCATGAGCTAAGTGTCTACAAGGCAAAGTATCCGCCTCATGATCCGAATTTCTCGCAGAACCCCGTCGTTTTCATGCATTGCCGTGCGAGTGTAGATGGACAGATGGTTTCCATCTTGTCCAGAATTGGCGCCGCTCCACCTGATTACTCCGGACGCAGCAACTACCTGGCGCACCACATCGTACTCTGTGGTCCGGAATTACCTCAGGCGGGCCCGGTTTGGCTCGCTAAACAGCCAGGCTTTTTCGTCGCGCAGTGGGACGGCCAAGTCGCTGAGTTAGCTGGAGGTCGGCCGGTGCCCCGCGGAGAATCAACACCCCGCCGATGCACGACCTGGGAACGTGTTACAGGCGACGCCGGCTGGGCCGGGACAGTTCTTAAGTACCTCGCGGACAATCCGACCATGCCGTTTTATCTGATCGTCGAGGAATCAATGCCTGTACTGGACTTACTCGACGAAGTGGTGGCCCTGCTTCCTCCAGAAAAACGGTGGTCGGCGACTTTTACTACACGCTATATCTATCTTCCCGGTAGTGTGACCTGTGCCGGCCGTGTTGTGCCTTTAGGAAGTGAAAAAATCGGTGAAGCCAAAGCTAGCGCGCGCTGCCTCGATCTGACAGCACTGCGAGGCAAGCGTCCGCCCGATAACCCTTACACCGAAGCGGCTCGCTCCGGTCAACACGTTGCCACAACTGACCAGCACCTGCGTGCGGAGGATGAACCTGCTTTACCGCCGAGCCTCCAAGCCTTCTCCCAAGTCCAAGTCGCCGGTCCCATACGACACAATCCGGGCCTGAGCGTGCCTCAGGTACCTGTCACACCCGCACCACCGCCGCCCGTTGCAGCCAATCCACCAACTTCACGCATGCCACTTTGGCTTGTTTTGTTTACTTTATTTCATTTCGTCCTGACCGGAGGTTTAGCAGCCTTCTTGTATTTGGCTCATCGAGCACAGCACGAACTAAAAGAGGAATTCAAGCAAGAATTGGCCCAGCAGTCTAGTGACATCAAGAGCCTCAGGGAGAGTGCATCCAAGAACCTCCAGGAAGAAACTGCAAAGCTCCAAAGCTCAGTTGAGCAGACGAGAAAGGCTGTGGTCGTCGAGTTGGAGGCACAACTCAAGGCTCTGCGCAAGGAACTGGCGAACGCTCGTTCGGAGTTCGAAAAGCGCACTGCGGAGATAGAAAATAACCTACTCCAAGAACGACAAGAAATTAAGAAGCTCGTTTCCCTGCTAGCCAATCGGGAACAAGA
>JANWVZ010000121.1 GCA_025056555.1 Gemmatales bacterium
CCTCCAGCACCTGCCCCGTTACGTACCGCCGATTGGCAGGCGGCGTCACCGCGGCAATCGTCGGCGCCACGGCATCCACCCTGACGTTCGGTGTGCTGGGACTGGTGAAAGTTGTGCCCGCGGGGTTGCCGGCCGGGTCGCGGATGAATGTGCCCGCAGGTCGCACAAGTGGCGACAGAATCTCGACGCCGTTATTGTCGGACTCGCCCGCCTGGACGACGTAACGGAAGCGCAGGGTGGGGGGCCGGGCTGGGGAGAGAAACTCGGCATTGCGGATGACCGTGCCGATGCGGAGGCGGACATACGGCCTGCTGGTGGCGGTGGTGCCGACCACGACCGCCTCGCTGAACTGCACCAGCACGTCCAGCGTTTGGCCAGCGATGTAGGTGCCGTTATTCGGCGGCGTGATGCTGACAATCGTCGGAGCCACCGCGTCCACCAGCACGCCACTGGTGTTGGGCGGGGTGAAGGTCAAGACGGCATCGTTGCCGGCGTTATCGCGAATGGTACCGCCGTTGAGTTGCATCGGCGAACTCAGCGCGATGCCATCGGTGTCCAAATCGCCCGCCTGCACCGTGTAGCGGAATACCAGCGTAGCGCTGCCACTGCCCGACTGGTAGGTGGCAAACCGCGTCGCGCTGCCGATAGTCAACTGCAAACGCGGTGTACCGCTTGTCGTATTGACCACCACGGTTTCGCTGAACTGCACGGTGAAGTTGAGGTGCTGGCCCGCGGTGTAGGTGCCATTATTCGGCGGCGTAACGCTGGCAATGGTCGGAGCCACCGTGTCCACTAACACACCACTGGTGTTGGGCGGGGTGAAGGTCAAGACGGCATCGTTGCCCGCGTTATCGCGAATGGTGTCGCCGTTGAGTTGGAGTGGGGAATGCAGGGTGATCCCGTCGGTGTCGAGATCACCAGCCTGCACCGTATAGCGGAAGAGCAACGTGTTGGTGCCACTGCCGGAAACGTAATTGGCAAAGCGTGTGGTGGTGCCGATGGTCAGTTCCAGGCGAGCGGTGTTGCCGCTGGTGTTGACCACCACGGTTTCGCTGAACTGCACGGTGAAATCCAAGTGCTGGCCAGCGGTGTAGGTGCCACCAGGTGGTAGTGTGAAGTTTACAATGGTCGGAGATACGAAGTCAGTCGCCCACAGTTCCCTACCGTGAACCGGATCTGCGGCAGTGAAAAACAGCGTGCCATTCACGTTGGTCAAATTATACGGGTAGGAACCCCGATGGCCGGGCGAGATGTCGCGTACCACCACCGTCCCCGACGACGTTCCATCACTCTTCCAAAGCTCACGACCGTACGGCGCTGTCCAGCTAAAAGTAGTAAAAAACAGTGTGCCATTCACGTTGGCGAACCTAATTGGTTCACTACCATAAGAGCCTGGATTGATGTCGCGAACCAGCACCGTCCCCGTCGAGGTGCCATCGCTCTTCCAGAGTTCCGTGCCAGTTGACCGATCGTTGGCCTGGAAAAACAGGGTGCCATTCACGTTGGTCAGACGTGACACGCCCGAACTTGCCGAGCCGGGAACGATATCGGCTACGAGCCGGGTGCCCGTGGCCGTGCCATCGCTCCGCCACAGTTCAAAGCCCGTGCTGCCATCCCAGGCCGTGAAAAACAGCGTGCCGTTCACGTCCGTGAAATGACGGAGGTTCGAAGGATAAACACCGGGGAAAATGTCGCGCACTAACAGGGTGCCGCTGGCGGTGCCGTCGCTCTTCCAGAGTTCCGACCCGTGGCTGCGATCGTAGGCCGTGAAAAACAGCGTGCCATTGACATTGGTCAAATTATATGGGTAGGAGCCGAGACTACCAGGATTGGTGTCCCGTACGAGCGATGCTCCGTGTAGCGGAGCGTATCGCCAAAGCTCCCCGCCATGCGAGCCGTTATTGGCGCTAAAGAACAACACACCCTCCACGTTGGCCAGTATTGGGCGCCCGTCGAAAGAAAGACCATCGTGAAAACGGAAGGAACCCGGCGAAAGAGGGTGAATGTCCCATGCCAAAAGTGTCCCCGACGAGGTCCCATCACTTTTCCATAGCTCCGCGCCGTGTTGTCCATCATTGGCCACGAAAAACAGCGTGCCATTCACATTGGTCAAAGACGCTGGGATCCTAGTAAGAAAGGCACTATGGCCACCAGGCCGAATATCACGCACCAGCACAGTCCCCGAGGAAGTCCCATCGCTCTTCCATAACTCGTAGCCATTTGACCCATCGTTGACCACGAAAAATAGTGTGCCATTGACCTCAGCACCCAGAGGATGGTGCAACCCATGAGAGTATTGCGAGTATGGCCCCCCCGGCGGAAAAGCACTGGCTGGACCAGGCCGGATGTCGTGTACCATCACTGTCCCCGACGAAGTGCCGTCACTTTTCCACAGCTCATACCCGTGTTGGCCGTCATTGGCTATGAAAAACAGTGTACCGTTGACGTTGTTCAGGGCTCGTGACCAACTAGTAAGAAGCCCGACACGGATGTCGCGCACCAGGTAGGCCGCGGGCACGGTGCGGTCTTCGAGTTGCTCGAAGTGTAAACCGGAACGGCCACGACGCGGAGCCCCGCGGACAGCAAATGCATCCCCATAGCCCAGCAATTTCGCCCAGAGGCGCAACAGCCAGCCTTTCATGGTTCGCTCCTTTCCGGCCGCGCGAGTCCCCAGGAGGATAGTCTGAGCGGCAGTGATAAAACTCGCAGGCGTACGACGACCCGAAGGGTCGTCTCCTGCGACGCCACCGGAAAGGAGA
Source organism: Gemmatales bacterium (assembly GCA_025056555.1). Taxonomy (GTDB): domain Bacteria; phylum Planctomycetota; class Planctomycetia; order Gemmatales; family HRBIN36; genus HRBIN36. The sequence goes on from JANWVZ010000121.1 coordinate 2,760, forward strand.
GTAAGAAAGGCTGCACGGGCCAGCGGTTCTAACCCGCCCCGCCGGTTGGCATTCCCCCTCCCCCTACCAACGCCCGATTATCCCAATCAAAGGCCCGCCTGTCAAGTACCTGGCACGAATTTTTTTTTGTTCTATTCTCATTGCGAGCTCTTATCACACCCCGTTCGACGTGGGACCGTGCTCATGCGACTCCAGGAACCTCGCTGAAGAATCGGGGAAGGTCAACACTACTTCGTGGCGCGCGGCGCAGGGGCTGAATCCGCATAACGGCAGCTGTAGTGGCAAATTGCCGGGCTGCGGCAAACGGGGATAGGTTGCCCTTCTGAAAATGATCCACCGTTCAGGCTCGTGATTGTGCAGGGTCCGATTTGTGGTAAGCGGGATACCTCATCGTGTTCGCTACCCAGGCAACAGGAGACATAAGGATCGAACAGGCTGGCGTCGGCATTGGCCCTGGCCACACATGGTGTGTCATGCGGTAGATCAGACATGGCGATTTCACGCAAGCCAGTTATGAACTGTGCGGTTGACTAGCTACACCTCAGCCGTGGGCTTGCACATGGCCAGTCCTTGCAAGCCTGGTTAGCGAGCGTAATCCACGGCGCGGATTTCCCGAATGACCGTCACCTTAATGTCGCCAGGGTATTCGAGCTGTTGCTCGATGGCACGAGCGATGTCCCGACTGAGGCGAATGGCGTCCTGGTCGGTGGTCTTGTTTGCTTGAGCGATGACGCGGAGTTCCCGGCCGGCCTGAATGGCATAGGCTTGCTCGACGCCGGGGAAAGTCAGGGCCAGCGCTTCGAGTTCCTGCATGCGCTTGACGTACTTTTCCAGGGTCTCGCGGCGAGCTCCGGGGCGACTGGCGCTAATGGCATCGGCGGCAGCTACCAGGACGGTGTAGATGTGGCCGCTTTTGATATCGTCGTGGTGGCACAAGATGGCGTGTAAGACCTCCTGGCGGGTCTCGCCGTAACGCCGTGCCAATTCGGCCCCGACTTCCGGATGTCCCCCTTCCATATCGTGGTCGGCTGCTTTACCGATGTCGTGAAGCAGCCCACAACGACGCGCTAAGGTACCGTCCAGTCCCAGTTCCTCGGCCATGAGACCGCACAACAGTGCCACTTCGATGCTATGCTGAAGGACGTTCTGGCTGTAGGAAGTGCGGAATTTGAGTCGGCCCAGGAGTTGGACGATCTTGTCGGAGACGTGGCCGATGTTGGCTTCCTGAACGGCGGCCCGACCAGCTTCCATGATGTGGCGTTCGATTTCAATTTGGGTTTCCCGCACTACTTCCTCGATGCGGGCCGGATGGATGCGCCCATCGGCAATGAGCTTTTTCAGGGCCTGTCGGGCCACCTCGCGCCGTACCGCGTCGAAAGAACTGACCACCACCACGCCAGGGGTGTCGTCAATAATAACATCTACGCCGGTAATTTTTTCAAAGGTACGGATATTGCGACCCTCGCGACCAATAATGCGGCCCTTCATTTCATCGCTGGGCAAATCCACGGTACTGACGGTGGTTTCCGCGGTGTGTCCGGCGGCGTAACGCTGAATGGCGGTGCTCAGGATTTCTCGAGCGCGTTCCTCGGCCAGATTCTTGAAGCGCTCCTCAAAACGGGTGATACGTTGGTTGATTTCAGCGGATAATTCTTGTTCGAGGCGCTGAAGGAGCATCGCCGAGGCTTCCTCGCGACTCAAGCCAGCGATCTCCTGGAGTTTCAGGCTCTGCTGGGCGAGGAGTGCCTCGAGTTCTTTTTCGCGTGCAGCTAAAGCCTCCTGGCGTTCGGCGAGTTGCTTCTGGGTAAGTTCGAGACTTTGTTCCTTGCGTTTCAGGAGATGCTGCCGCTTCGTGAGTGCATCCTGATGCTGTTGCAAACGGCGTTCACGTTCGCGCAGCTCAGCGCGGGATTCCTGGAGTTGACGTTCCCAGTCGTCCCGACAACGCTGCCAGTCCTCTCGGGCACGCACTTCCGCATCGCGAAGGATTTGTTCCGCTTGCTGACGCGACTGAGCGAGGATCTCGTCCGCCCGTCGCCGTATCCCTCGTAACCGCAAGCGGTCTAACAGCCACATGATGCCTACGCCTAAGCCTAGTCCGATTGCGGACCCCGCAACGATGTAGGTGAGCCACTCCAAAGTTACTCCCTCCCGGCAAGGGCACGCCGGGATAGCAACTGGCCAGCAACGCGAGCTCCGAGAGGAGCAAGATTAGCGGCGGGGGAAAAAGCCCAAAATCAGGACATGGTTTGTGCTTAGGGCTCCAGCGAAGGCCCTGGCGATCGGCGACCTGACACCCGCAACAACGTTGCGGCCGATGGGCGCCGGAGACCAGCGTGGCAACTCATCACGGGGTACCTCAAACTGTTGTCGGAACTGGTACTGGTGATCGGCTTCCGAGGGCATCGGGGATGCACCCTGGGCTAGCGAAGCGTCTACCCTGGAGGAAGAGCTATGCCACCCCGCCTGCTCCTGGTCAGGCAGGATGGTCTTTCCACCAGGATGCGCGCTCTGAGGTGCCAGTCCGAGGCTTCCGCAGATGCTCACCAGTAACCAGACGATTGCATACCAGAAAACTTCTCCCATTCTCGTCGGCCCGTCGCTTGTCCAAAGACCGACGCCTCGGGGCGTCGTCAGACGTTTTCCTCTCGGCAAAGCGTTGCCGGCAAGTTGCTCTCGGCGATCCTTGCTCTTGGCAAAAGCCTGCTTGAGGCGAATACTCGATTCTCCGGGACGCGGTCGTACCCTGGGCACGGACCCATCCCACACTTTCCTTATGATTCCACATTAATCGTAAACCCGAACTCTAACGAAATCAACAACTTTTTCCTGTGAGAAGTCCGCCGGGCCATCGTATTGACGTTATTCCATCAGTCTGAAAGTTCTACCCAGCACCGACTACCGGCAGGCCGATGGTCTGAACAAGCATTAGCCCCTTGGCGACGTAGATGGGATAACTCGGCATCATGCGGCAAGAGTTAACAGCTTCCGCGAAGCGATCCGCCCAGAACCGGATTGAGGTTTCATACCGCAACTGGAGTTCGTCGCCAGATGCACCCGCACGTCGGAGGGATATGGAAATACGGCCACGACTCCTCTAAGCCGAAACTGTTAGCTGAGGCCACGATACTTGACAGTACTTGACAGTGATAATATAATGTTGCTGCACTGGAAACACAGGTTGTGTGAGACCGCTAGCGGGGAATAAGAGCTAAGCGAAATGAATTAGTCTGCATCTGTCACAAACTACCCAAGAACTGCGTTAATAAGTATGAGAGCAATCGAGCAGGAGCACAGACAGGAAGAACGTCCGTCGGAATGGCTGAGCTTGCGCGAGTTGGCTCAACGGACAGGTTGTCCAGCCCGCACGATACGGTTCTACATCGCGCGAGGTTTGCTACCGGGGCCCATCAAAGCGGGGCGAGATGCGAAATATGGCCCCGAGCACGAGCGGCGGATTGAGCATATTCGCCGCTTGCAGCGCCAGGGACTTACGTTAGCGGAAATTGCGTTCCGCTTAGGTGAGCATACTCCCAGCGATACGGCGTTATCGGCGACGTTGTGGTGGCGTATCGAGGTCGCCCCAGACCTAGTGGTGCATTTGCGCCATGATATGCCGCCGTGGCGCCGCCATCTGATTGACCATTGGCTGAAGCAATTGCAGCGCTTGCTGCAGAATCCTCAGGAACCATCACATAAGGAGTCGAACCATGAGCAAGTCTAACACTAACGGAGCGGTCACCTTTGTTCCGACGCTCGCGAACACCGAGCAACCTCTTGCGCTGTCTTTACAGGAATTGTTACTGACGGGACGCATCACTCCCGCCGGCGCGAAGTTACACGTTCGCCATACGTTCCGTAGCGCCCACGACAAACCGGTCGAAGTGGTGTACGCGTTCATGCTGCCACGCGACGGAGCACTACGGCGGTTTCGCATCGTAGGCAAAGATTTTCGCGTGAACTCTGAACTGAAGCCGGTCAAAGAAGCAGTGCGCGAATACGAGCAAGCCCTGGAACAAGGCAGTCTCGCGGGGTTGGCGCGAACGTATCGCGATGGTTTAGTGAATCTAAACCTGGGGAATCTCCGTCCGGACGAGACGGTCGTCGTCTGGCTGGAACTACTGGCCGGGGTAGAGCTCCATGAGCGCGGTTTCCGTTTCCGCTTCCCCTTTACAGTGGCGCCTGCTTACCACAGTCAGATGCGGGCCGTGGAAGTCGCCCCCGGCGTAGGCGAAATAGAACTTCCCGAGGAGTTCGGTGACGTGCTGCTACCCACCTGGACCCAGGATGCGCAAAAGTTACACGCTGTGGGCTTCAACCTGAAGGTTAGCCTTCCAGGCACTAATGTGGAAATCAGCTCACCCTCTCATGCAGTGCGAGTTCGTCAAGGCGAGAAGGACAGGTTTGAAGTGAGCTTGGCTCCTGAAAGAGACGTGCCCAACCGCGACCTGGTTCTGGATGCGCGCAGCAGAGAGCCGTTGCAATTGGTCAGCGGTGGCCCCGCGTCCAATGGGAAACGGTACTTCGCAGTGAATATTCCAGCTTCGGTTTTCGGCAAAGTACCTGAAGCGGCGCGCCGCATTGTCTTCGTATTGGATCGCTCGGGCTCGATGGCAGATTTGCCCCTGAAGCAAGCCAAGCAAGCCTTATTAGCCTGTCTCGGTGCTCTCAGCGAAAAAGACCAGTTTAGCATTGTGGCTTTCGATGATCAGGTGGAATGTTTCACCCCGAACTTGGTACTTGCGGACGCGGAGCATCGAGAGCAGGCGCGCGAGTTTCTAGGCTCGATTGATTCGCGAGGCGGCACCGAGTTGGCCCAAGGTATTCAGGCAGCGGCTTCGATTTTAGGCGACGGCGGAGGAGATGTCCTGGTGATCACCGACGGTCAAGTGTTCGGCACTGAAGATATTTTGGCTTCGGTACGAAAGTTGGGTGTAAGGATTCATGCGCTAGGCATTGGCTCGGCCAGTCAAGATAGATTCCTGGCCCAATTGGCTCGCGAAAGCAAAGGGATTTCTCGATTCTTGACACCACGAGAACGGGTCAGTGACGCGACTTTGGAGCTATTCGCCGCTGTGGGTCGCCCTGTGGCGGATCAAGTGCGTTGGCAAATAGTTGGCCCGGCCGAGGCTATGATTGCTCCTGAGCCGTCATCGCTGATCCATGCCGGTTCAACGGTCTTAGTTTTCGTCGAAGTCACGGGCGACGACCCAGCCGTTTTGCAGGTAAGTTGGTTATCGCCTGAAGGAGCTAAGCAAACCGAGATTCCGTTGAACGCAGGCACAGTGCAGGACGGTGAAATCATCCGCTTAATGCAAGGCGCACGTCTCATCAACGACTTGGAATCACGGATTACTGTGATGCCGAGCATCAGGGAAACCGAATCTGAAGTATCGTCTAAAGAGGAGCAAAAGTTATTCCAGTCGCTAAAACAACTGAGCCAAGAGTACGGATTAGCTAGTCGCGCTATGGCGTTAGTAGCAGTAGTTCAGCGCACAGATGATGTCCCTGGCCAATTGCCACACACGCAGGTAGTACCTGTCGGCTTACCCCAGGACGTTGAATTTGGTGCCTACTTCCGATCTAACCTTTATTCGTTCACGGCTAACAGTGCCAGATTGATCCGCCGCCATTCTTCTAGGGCTCAAGCAAGATATCTTTGCTCAGCTTTGGATCTGTCAACTTGGGACCCCATGGTGTACGGCTTCCCGGTGGCTTCGGAGGACGATTCTGACCAATCATCTGACCAATCATCCGAAGACGTGCTCTTGACCCTCGCCGGATTGATCGAGCCAGATGGGGGAATGCCCGCTCGGATCATTGCTTCCTCCGCCGGTAAGCCCGTAACAGCAAAAAGAGTTCGGTTACGAGGCAAGAAAGATGCGGAGGGGCGCTGGCTGGCCACTGCCCTGGCGCTCATGTGCTTCCTGCAACATGGCCATACCCTGCACAGCGGCCAGTACCGCCACCATGTGCAACGCTTGTTGGACTACCTGCAGAACTCCCCGTTGACGATAGCCGATTCCCGTAAGCAAGACCTCGTCGCTCGCTTGAGTCGAGGAGAAGTGCCCGCGGGAGACTGGGAACAACTGTTACGACGCTGGTTGGCCGGTGATGCGATTTCGGCATCGAGCTTCTGGGCTAGCGTTGTTACGCAAACGGCGTAGATGAGCACATTCTTCGCTTGCGCCCTTTCCGACTAGTCATAGCATCCAACTCCGAGTATCAGTGGTTTAGCCCCCTCCCCGCGGCCGTCTTCGGGGAGGGGGAATTTGTTTCAGGGCCTATATATGGCAATTAGACGGGTGGGTCATAAAAAGATTGAGGCAGGAATGTCGTCATTTCGCAAGAGCAGGAAGGAGTGCGAGCCATGCCGCGAAAGATGGTCTTGGCTGGGGTAATAGTGGTCGGGGTTGGGGTTCTAGTTGGCAGCGGGTTACAAGGCGAGGAGGGGCTTTGGCTGTTCAATCGGCCTCCGCGGGAACTGCTGCGACAGCGCTACGGCTATGAAGCCGAACCCGCTTGGCTGGAGCGGTTGCAACAGGCGTGTGTACGGTTCAACACCGGTGGCTCGGGGTCGTTCGTTTCCCCAAATGGGCTGGTCATGACCAATCATCACGTTGGCTCCGATCAGCTCCAGAAACTAAGCACCCCCGAGCGCGACTTGTTGGCTCAGGGTTATCATGCCCGGAAGCCCGATGAAGAGCTGCGATGCCCTGACCTTGAGTTGAACGTGTTGATGCGGATTGAGGATGTCACCGAGCGGGTGCAATCCGCGGTGAAGCCGGGCATGTCGCCTGCGGAGGCTAATGCGGCAAGGCGGAAAGCGATCTTAGAGATGGAGCAGGAAGCCCATAAGCAGACGGGGCTGCGCTGCGACGTGGTAACGCTATATCACGGCGCGGAATACCATTTGTACTATTACAAGCGGTACACTGACGTACGGCTGGTCTTTGCCCCCGAGAAGGAGATTGCGTTCTTTGGTGGCGATCCTGACAATTTTGAATATCCTCGTTATTGCTTAGATATTTGCCTATTTCGTGTCTACGAGAATGGGCAGCCGGTCAAGCCACCGCATTACTTACGCATTGACCGTCAAGGCTGTCGGGAGGGTGATTTAGTTTTCGTGGCCGGGCATCCTGGTCGAACCGATCGGCTCAACACAGTGCCGCATCTGCAATTCCTGCGGGATATGCAGTTTCCATTGTCGTTGCAGGTGATCTTTCGCCGAGAGGTGATTTTACGAGCGTTCAGTGAGCGCAGCCTGGAAAATGCGCGACGCGTCGAAGACGAGCTTTTCTCGTATCAGAACAGTCGTAAGGCGCGGCTGGGCATTTTAGCGGGATTGCAAGACCCCGTGATCTTGTCCGCGAAGAGCCGACAAGAAGACGAGGTGGCAGCGCAGTTGCGCAAGTTGGGCAAAAACGACCAAGCCGAGCAATATCAACGGGCGCGTCAACGCATCGCCGAAATTATGGGGCGGCAGCGACAATTGTATCGGGAGTACTATTTGCTGGAGCGCGGCGTCGCATTCAATTCGGAGTTGTTCCACATGGCGCGGGCGTTGGTGCGTTTGGCCCAGGAGCGGCAGAAACCAAACGCGGAGCGTTTACGCGAATACGGGGAGGCGGGGTTACCGTCGCTGTTACAGCAATTGTTTTCCCCGGCACCGATCTACGACGATGTGGAACGTCTGAAACTCGCGGATTCGTTGAGCATGCTCCTGGAGTGGTTGGGGGCGGAGCATGTAATTGTCAAACTGGTGCTCCAGAATCAAGCGCCGCAGCGTCGGGCCGAGCAGTTGGTCAATGGTACGAAATGCAAAGATGTCGCTTACCGCAAGCAGCTCGAGGCGGGCGGGGTGAAGGCGATCGCGGCTTCGGATGATCCGATGATTCAGTTGGCCAAAGCCGTGGATCCCTATGCCCGGGCGGTGCGCAAGCGCTATGAGGAAGAAATTGAGGAGCCCTTGCGGCAGGCATATGCCGTCATCGCGCAAGCACGGTTTGCTGCTTATGG
>JANWVZ010000122.1 GCA_025056555.1 Gemmatales bacterium
TATCAGGCAGGCACTAAGCAAATTATGGTTTTCCCGATCGGCGGCAAGCACTTCGTTACGGCACAAAGGGAGACCAGTCTCTTCACAAACATTCAGCGCTGAACCAACGCAATCTACTTGACTCAAACGTCGGCCGATTGCTGCGTCCCAATGCGGCACATGGGCCAGCCATAGCGAGCATGCATGATTCAGCATGACACAACGGTCCGACTGTTTTCGCGTGCACAAGGTGATCGACCAGTTGTCTCGGCTAGAGCAAATCCTTCGAGGCGACCACGCAGGTGCGCACGGGCGATTACAGTTCTTTATCTTCAATTCGAGTTAGGATACTGGTACTGCATTTCCGGCGATTCTACTGGTGCTCGACGGTTAGACGCTTGTCGGTTATCAGGTTTCAACCTTACTGGTTCATGGTCAGGTCCGTTTGAAAAACTCAGGGTCAGAGTTCTCGGAAACTTTACATAACCTTGGCCTCGATAGCTGTTATCCGGTCGTAAGTGCTAATTTGTGGCGTACGGGGATGCAGTTTGCCTTAACGGATACGTTCAGGATCAACCGCGCAACCATTTAGCAGCATCGAGGGCATGGTAAGTAAGAATGAAATCGGCTCCGGCTCGTTTGATGGCGGTGAGAATCTCCAGGACGATACGCCGTTCGTCAAGCCAGCCGCGGGCACTCGCCGCCTTGACCATAGCGTATTCTCCGCTGACGTTGTAGGCAGCTAACGGAACGCCGAAACTTTCTTTGGCGCGACGGAGAATGTCCAAATAGGCCAAGGCGGGTTTGACCATGATCAGGTCGGCTCCCTCGGCAAGGTCTAAAGCGATTTCCCGCAAGGCTTCCTCGGCATTGGCGGGGTCCATCTGGTAAGTGCTGCGGTCGCCAAACTGCGGAGGGGATTCTGCGGCTTCGCGAAACGGGCCGTAGAACGCACTGGCATATTTCGCCGCGTAGCTGAGAATTGGCAGGTGGCTAAAACCGGCGGAATCCAAGGCACGGCGGATCGCGGCCACCATACCGTCCATCATCCCCGAAGGAGCTACCACATCCGCACCAGCACGGGCATGGACAATACATTGCTGCGCCAGCATTTCCAAAGTGCGGTCGTTATCCACGTCGAGCCGACCACCATGTTCGCTGAGCACGCCACAGTGTCCGTGGCTCGTATATTCGCAAAAACACTCGTCAGTGATTACCAGCAGCTCTGGCAGGTGCCGTTTGAGAGCGTGCAAAGCTTGGGGGATAATACCAGCCTCGTCCAGCGCAGCGGAACCGACCTCATCCTTGTGCGCTGGAATGCCAAACAGGATTACCGCGCGGATGCCGAGTTCCCAGGCCTGAGCCGCTGTTTCCACCAGCGTGTCGGGACTGTGCTGATACTGACCGTGCATCGAGGAAATCTCGCGGCGTATGCCCTGCCCCGGCCGAACAAACAAAGGCAGGACTAAATCATCAGGACGCAGTTCCGTTTCCCGTACCAGCTGCCGTAGTGCAGGCAGCCGTCGTAGCCGACGTGGTCGCCAGTCCGGGAAACGCGGTACTAGCAGGGACATGGCAGAGACTCCGGCGATGCTTGAGGTTTGCGAGAGATAAAGATAAGATCGGCAAACTCTTCCACAGCGTTACGCCAATAGTCCCTTCCAGGGGCCACCTCCTCTGGTAAGCAAACTACCAGACGCTTCGCCCCCCGAGCGCGTCCCGCCTGTACGGAAAAATATCGGTCTAAATAGGTGGGTTGCTCCAGGCAGGTGCGCCAAATATGTTGGAGCACATTGAATGGTAGCGTCGCAGGTCCACCTGGCGCCTCGAGCACCAAGGTCAGCGAGATAAAAGGATTCGCCCGAAAAACCTGCCGGAGCCAGGTACAGATTGCCGAAACCTCGCGGCGAAAATCCTGAGCATAAAACCAGAGAACGCAAGTTTGCGCCAGATGGACGGGCACGGGTCCCGATGCTCCTTGAGGGAACGCTACGAACACCCAATCGCACGGTTGCCCAAACGAAGTCTGGATGCAGGCGTCTTTAGGCCGCGTCGCTAGTAAGTCCCTAGGAAGCGTCAAGTCCGGTAACTCATCCCATTCCAGGTCGAAAACGGCACTGGCCTCTCCTTGCAATGTAAACATATCGGCCAAAGTCAAATCAGGGGTCTGTGTAACGTAATACGGGGGACGAGCTTGATAGCGAAGGCCCAACTGCTGCGCCTCACGCCGAAAATCGGTTCCCGGTAACACCATCAGGTGAAACACCTGCACGTCGTCGTACAATCCGCTGCGCCGGAGATAGTCCATGCTGGCCCGTACTGACTCCGGTGTGTCGCCAGGCAGTCCGATGATCAAGTCCACTTTGACGCGAATGCCCGCGCGACGCAGTGCGGTCACGCCTCGTTCGAAAGCGCCCAGATGGTTCTTGCGGTCCATCAGGCGCATCGCCCGAGGCTCGATGGATTGCAACCCGACTTCCACTTCCGTGAAATTCGCTCGCCGCAGCCACTGCGCCAGCTCTTCGTTGATGCCTTCCGCCCGCAATTCGCCAAAACAAGTCCACTGCCCTTCGGGATTCATTTCGGCGAGGAGGCGAAGCAGTTCAATGAGGTCCCGACGCTGATTGAGGGTGGGATCGAGCAGCACAATCTCCCGCACTCCCGCTTGCCGGGCATACTGCAGGATACTACGTAGCTTCTCCGACGACAGGAAATACAGCTTGTCGTAGTTCTTGGGATAATAGCAGAACTTACACTTGAAAACGCAACCGCGGAGCGTCTCCAGAAGTAGTGTTTTTTCCTCCGCTGCGTCGAGAATACCTTCCAGGTAGGGAGAAGCCACCAGGTCCAAGGACGGTAATGGTGTGCGGGGCAGGAAGGAGGATGTGGACCATCGATCGCGCTGGCGTAAGTCAATCAAACCGGGGACAGATGCGGGCAATTCCTCGTGCTGTGCCAAACTGCGCAACAACTCCACAAAAGTGGCCTCGCCTTCGCCGACTACTGCATAATCCACTGCAGCGTGGGCCAGAACCCAGGCATTGTCCAGAGTAATTTCAGGGCCACCAACCAGGATACGCAACTCCGGCAGACGATGCTTGAGTTGTTCTGCCAGCCACAACGAGCGCTCCACATTCCATAAGTAACAGGTGAACCCGACCATCCAGGGCCGTCGCGCTAAAATGGCGTCCACAAGTGCGCAGTCGCCAAAGGAATTCGCTTCGCGGGATGGCAGAATCTCCACATCAAACCATCGGTGCAAAGCACAGCGCCGCGCGTACAGCGCCAAATATCCTGCCGCCAGCGCTACATTGCCCCGCACCGTTTGCCCACTCATGGGCGGTATGGGCAGTTGCACCAGCACGATTTTTCGTCGTTTCTCCACCATCTTGACAAATTATAGAAGTACCCGCTCTCACCTGAGCGATTCTTCCTCGACGCCAAGGTGATGCTGACAGAGACGCTCTCGCCTGCGCGAAAAAGTCGCGTCAATCTAAGGTGTTTCTATCCTTGTAAAATCAGGCGATATCGGCGCCAACAATACCCGAATAATATTTGAACGGCACGGATCACCGAATTGTGCACAAGACCGTTACCCGGCTCCCCAGACCCGACGCTTGTTCAGGCAGACACCTGAAAGAAACAGCCGCCACATCGTGGGATTATCCCAGGGGTTCGAGTCATGACTTTCGTGATCCCAGCGCCTCTGGATAAAGCTCAGCGCCAACGCCACGCTCCGCCCTTTGATACGTTATGATTTCCAGAAATCAGCGCCGACCAAACCATTGCACGACCCACAGCAGTAACGTGAGTAACGCGCTGAGCAATAGGGAAGTCGTTATCGGAATGTAAATGCGCACACCGTCTCGTTCAATCACCAAATCACCGGGCAACCGACCCAATCCGGGCACTTTTGGTGACAGAACAAGGACTACCCCAACGAGCACTAACGCCACCCCCATCACAATCAGCATCCATCCCCACCCTTGCATCGGATTCATTTTGTTCCACCTACTTATACGCCCGAAGCGCTGGATTTAAGCTAAAGCAGGCGTCTGAGTATGTCTTCGTGCAGTCGTGGGCATGTGCGGGCCGCCTGGCGGTTCCGCCATCCCTACTGACGAATCACCTCGCTCAAGTGCCGAGTCCCCGTTGGCCCGCGTGACCAGTAGAGGACCAACATGAGCGTTAGGCTTCCTGATTCTACGCCAGATCGAATCCCTAAAGCGTCTGGCTGACAAATGTAACGGAACCAGGAGAGCTGACAAATGTAACGGAACCAGGAGAGAGGATTTGGATGCCCAATTCTGACCAATGCGACTCTCCACGCTGGAGCATCCGACGAGATATCGCTGCCGTTGGGATATCTGCCGTTGTCCAAAGCCCAGCTGGGAACGGCTGGGGAACTGAGAGAGTCAGGGTACGACCGAGTGCATGCCTGCGGCGGCAGGTGTTTATCTGACCTGTGCTGCACTGTACCCCGGTTGGGCGGTAGGCAACTTGAAAGAAAGATGCGGGATTCCTAGGATTGGAACTGGCGAAAAAATTTTGACTTGACGGTGGCCTGTGGATTTGCGATACTATCTACGAAGTCTGCCAAAGACTTTTCCCGCCTCAACATCCTACCTGGAAGGAGACCTGCCATGCTGAAGTTAGCCGTCGGCATGACTCGAGATTGTGAATTGCTCAACCGCAGACAGTTTCTGGAAATCGGGGGCTTGTCGGCGTTTGCCCTAACTCTGCCGGCTTGGTTGCGCGCGCAGGCAGAAGCTGGCCGCGACCGCAAGCAGGTCAGTTGTATCCTGATGTGGATGCAGGGGGGCCCGAGCCACATTGATACATTCGATCCAAAACCCGAAGCGCCGCCCGAGATCCGCGGCGAGTTTGGCGTAGTGGACACGAAGATACCCGGCGTGAAGTTTTGTGAGCACTTGCCAAGGCTGGCTAAGGAACTTGACAAGTTCAGCGTCATCCGTAGCTGCGACCCGCAAAATTCCAGCCACGGCGTGGCGGATCATATCATGATGTCGGGCCATCGCTTCAACCCAGCGCTGATCTATCCCTGCTTCGGCTCGGTTATTGCAAGAGAGCGGGGTTATAAGAATGGCATGTTCCCCTTTGTCCAGCTGAATCGCCATGTGGATCGGCGTTTTGGGGGCGGTATCGCAGGATTTCTGGGGGACCAGTACAACCCGTTTGAAGTTCTGGATGATCCCAATTCGCCCAATTTCCGTGTGCGGGATTTGACGCCGCCTGCCGGCATTGACGAACAGCGCCTGTCGCGGCGGCAGCGGATGCTTCGCACTTTGGAACAATTCCAGCGTCAGGTTCAGGAAGATGCCGCTTCTGTGGTGCAGACGCGGGATGCCTTTTGGGAAAAGGCCTTCAGTCTCATCACTTCTCCCGCTGCGAAGAAGGCCTTCGATCTGAGTCAAGAACCTGACAAGCTCCGCGATGACTATGGCCGCAATACTTTCGGACAATCCTGCCTGCTGGCACGGCGTCTGATCGAGGCTGGCGTTCATTTCGTAACGATCACCGACGGCGGATGGGACACCCACCAGAACAATTTCCGTAGCCTCAAGGATCGTCTGCTGCCACGCATTGACCAGGGTTACTCGGCATTGTTGCGCGACTTGGCCGCACGGGGACTGCTGGAGAGCACTTTAGTAGTGTGGATGGGTGATTTCGGGCGTACTCCCAAGATTAATTCTTCCGCTGGCCGTGATCACTGGGGTACGGCTTCCGTGGTGTGCATCGGTGGTGGCGGCATCAAGACAGGCGTGATTGTGGGACGGACTAATTCCCTGGCCGAATACATCATTGACAGCCCCGTTACTCCTCAGGACCTGGCCGCTACCATCTACTACGCCCTTGGGGTGCCTCTTGACCGTTGGTATCGCTCTTACGACGGCCGACCTATCGAACTGTTGCCTACAGGTAAACCCGTACGCGAATTAATCAGTTGACGCCTCTGGATTCCAATTGGCCAAACTCATATAGCCAGTAAACCGCGTTGATAGTGCCGTAAGGTGCGCCCTTACCGTAACTCTGCTTCTGAGGTTCTGTCTCCGTCTGAACCAGCAATTCCCGAGCCTTGAGTAGCGGCATTGACGTTTTTCGTATAATTAGCTAAACCTAACTTCTGTGTTAGACTGAGCTAATTCACCTTTCCAGATATAATTATTGGACTCCGATGCCGCAGAAGGCCAGAGAAACCGATTGCCTCGAACTTGTAACACTCTCGACGTACAAACTTGGTTCCCAGACAGCGGAAGGTTCGCAAAGTTGCTCGGTCGGGCACTCGATAAAGCGTCACCTGACATCTTGTCGGAGCTTTGGCAAATCGAAACCTTCAGCTGAGTGCGTGCGAGACTTAGAACGTGGCAGAGCGTTATGGTCAGCGCTCGTATTGGTGTTCGTTTGTTTGGCTTTATTCGGCTGTAATTCCGCTGAGAACGCTGTAACACCCCCGACGAGAATGGGCCAGATCAATGTTCCGCGAAAGCATATCGGTACCTATCCGATTCGGGTCGTCTGCACCACCGGCATGGTGGGCGACTTAGTGCGGCACACCGGCGGAGAACACGTCCAAGTGCATGTGCTCATGGGACCTGGCGTGGACCCACACCTGTATAAGGCCCGCCCTAATGATTTACGGCTCTTACAACAGGCCGATTTGGTCTTTTACTCGGGGCTGCATCTGGAAGGCCGCCTGGCCGAAGTCTTAGAAAGTTTGTCCCGTCAGGGCCGACGGGTTTATGCTGTGACTTCGGCACTGACGGCTGAAGATTTGCTCAGCGACGGCGGCCAATTTGATCCTCACGTGTGGTTCGACGTGCGATTGTGGCACAAATGCCTTGGCCTGGTACGCGAGGTGTTAGCACAGTACGATCCGGCGCACCGCGAATGCTATCATGCTCAGGCCGAACGTTACGGGGCAAAGTTACTGGCTCTCGACGAGTGGATTCGCAACCAGCTTGCTCAGATACCGAAAACCCAACGAGTGCTCGCGACGGCCCACGATGCCTTCCGTTATTTTGGCTCTGCCTATGATATCGAAGTCTATGGCATTCAAGGCATCAGCACTGAAAGTGAAGCGAGCCTGAGAGAGATAGATGCGTTAGTACAAATGCTGGCGGCGCGGCGAATCAAGGCCATCTTCGTCGAAAGCAGTGTCAATCCACGGCACGTCCAAGCTGTGGTGGAAAGTTGTCGTCGGCGGGGCCACGAAATACGCATCGGGGGTGAATTATTTTCCGATGCCCTGGGAGAGTTTCGTACCGACGTGCCAGAAGAGGATAATCCCGGAACTTACATCGGTATGATGCGCCATAACGTCCGCACGATTGTCGAGGCGCTGCGGTGAATGCGGAACGTCCTGCGATTCTGGATGTGCACGATGTCACAGTGGCCTACGGTCGGCAGCCCGTTTTATGGGACGTGGACTGGACCTTACGGGAGCCAGCCTTAGTGGCCATCGTCGGCCCTAACGGTGCGGGCAAGAGTACTTTCTTGAAAGCCATCTTGGGGCTGGTGCCGCTCCTGACAGGGCACATCCGCATTTTCGGCGAACCTGTCCAACGCGTGCGACGACGACTGGCCTTCGTGCCGCAACGCGAAAGTGTGGACTGGGACTTCCCCGCTACGGTGTTCGACGTGGTGCTTATGGGGACTTACGGTCGGCTCGGTTGGTTCCGCCGACCTGGCCGGGCCGAACGCGACTTGGCACAGCAATGTCTGGAACGATTAGGACTCGGAGGATTGGAAAAGCGCCAGATTGGCGAGTTGTCTGGTGGCCAACAACAGCGCGTTTTCCTGGCTCGGGCGTTGGCCCAGCAAGCCGATCTCTACCTGATGGACGAACCGCTAGCGGGCGTAGATGCCGCCACGGAACGCATTGTCTGGGAACTGCTTCGTGAACTCCGTGACCAAGGCCGCACTTTGCTCGTTGTTCATCACGATCTGCGGACCGTACCTGACCAATTCGAGCAAGTTGTTTTGCTCAACACCCGCATCATCGCCAGCGGCCCGACGCACGAAGTGTTTACCCCCGAAAACCTCAGTAAAACCTATGGTGGCCGACTCGTCATCCTCGAAGAAGCAGGCCGACTGGTTTCCCAGCAGCATTCGACTGGCCCATGAGTACCAAGTGGCTCGGATACGTTCGGAGTGCTGCCGCCAGGCTGGGCAAACCTGAAAATGCCACAAATTAGTCCAGCAGCAACTGCAGAGGCAAGCGAGCTAAGTAAACGGCCTCGTAAGGATGTTTCTGCCCACGTTCGTACAGGCAGCCGATAGTATTCGCGTCCAGGGCCGCCAAGCAGGAGTAAGCGGACGGACCACCGTAAAGCTCGACGTGACTAGGCCAAGTCCGACCGTCGTCGAAACTCGCGCGAACCGTGAGCTTTTCCCGCCTTTGGCTTGAAGGATTGCTGAAAAGCAACATGGACTTTTGGTTCGCCAACGGATAAGGCCAGCGCAACAGACTTGCTTGGCACACTGGTTCTACCAAAGCTGCATCTTCCCGCAAAGGCCCAAACGTCAATCCGCCATCTTGGCTCACCGCAACCAACCGGCGATGGTTACCGCGATAACTGCGGATATTGAGCACGACGCGACCGTCACTCAGTTCCGCCGCTTGACATTCATTGCATTGGGGCCCCACCACTCCGCCTACGTGCCAAGTCTTCCCATGATCATCGCTGTAAATCACATGAGAACGCCAGATAACGCCTTTGGCCGTCGGTTCTTTATGGTCACAAGAAATGAGCAGCCGACCATTCGCCAGTTGAATGCCTACGCCTGGTCCGGTGGCATACCAGGTCCAGCCAGGCCGTTTCGCTTGGTGCGTGATATTGGCGGGCTTCGACCAAGTTTCCCCGTCATCGTCGCTATAACTAATCCATACGGTGCGGGTGCCCTTAGCTTTGCCCATGGTTATCACAGATTCGGTGTCGTCGCCCAAATTGTGAGTCATCAACAACCAAATTCGACCCTGCTGACGATCCACCACTGGGCACGGATTGCCACACGTGTTTGGTCCATCGTCCCAAATCACCTGTAGTTTCGACCAGGTTTTGCCCCCGTCCGTACTCCGCTTCAGCACTAAGTCAATATCGCCATGATCATGTAACGAATGTTTCCGGCCCTCGCAGAACGCTAACACCGTCCCTCGCGGCGTTACCAATAACGCAGGGATACGAAACGTATGGTAACCCTCCTGACCACTGATAAAGACCGGCTGCTGCACCACCTGCGAGGTCTCCGCTGTGCTCCGACCGAGTTGGATAATGGCGGAGACAATCAACAACAACAAGAGCGTTACTGCCAGATACCAGCGGTTCATCGGCAGCTCCTTATGGAGTCGACAAGCGGCTAAGTCACGGACGGCAAGGGGATCGGCTCGTCGTGCGACGGGGGACCAACTCGCACAATTGGCGACCAACCTGGCGGGTCGCTTGCGGGAAACGATTCCTCTCCCGCCTCGTCCACGACATCGGTCGCCCTCTCCCTTGACTCTTTTTCATCGGAGTGCGAAGGTGTTGGCAGCCCCTCTTTTACGTTCGGCTGTGAAACTCTGAGCATGGCTCACCTCCGTGGTTGCGGTAACTTGGCCCCAACCGACATTCTATCAGTTCGCTTGTCCCTTGTAGGAAGTACGCTTAGTTCCATAATGGTCATCAGGAATAGCTTGGATCCCAAACCAGCATGGGAGGTACTGCAATGCGTTGGCTGATCCTCTTGACCGTCACGATCGGGGCATTGACCACACTGAGCCTGGCCGAGGCGTGCGCCCAAGCCGATTACAAAGCCGGCGTAGCCAAGGCAATCATCACGCCCGAACCCGGTCTTTGGCTGGCCGGCTACGCGGGACGCAACAAGCCCGCCGAGGGCAAGGCTAACGACCTCTATGCGAAAGTCCTGGCGCTTGAAGACAGCCAGGGCACTCGGCTCGTCCTCGTTACGCTCGACGTCATCGGGTTGCCCCGCGACCTGTCCGAGGAAATGTACCAGGACATCCGCCTAAAGACGCATTTGCCACGGGAAGCAGTGGTCTTTGCCTGTTCGCACACTCACTGTGGCCCGGTCATCTATGGCAATCTCAGCGACATGTATCCGCTGCCGCCCGACCAGCCGGAGAAATTGAAGAAGTATCGCGAATTCCTTCGGCAAACCGTAGTGCGTTTGGTAAGCGAGGCCTTAGCCGAACTGAAACCCGCCCAACTGAGCCGTGGGGAAGGTGCTGCACGCTTCGCCATCAATCGCCGACAACATACCGAGAAAGGAGTCATTATCGGCCAGAATCCCCAAGGCCCCGTGGATCACTCCGTTCCCGTGCTGCGCGTCGCCAGTCCTGATGGCAAACTCCGCGCTATCGTCTTCGGCTACGCCTGCCATAACACCACACTCGATTTCTATCAATACTGCGGTGACTATGCCGGTTTCGCTCAAGACTACTTGGAGGAAAAATACCCAGGTGCGGTTGCTCTCTTCTGGACTGGATGCGGCGCTGATGCCAATCCGCATCCCCGACGTACTCTTGAGCTAGCGCAAAAACACGGCCGGGAACTCGCCGACGCCGTCGCTGCTACGCTCAGTCAGAACCTCACGCCTTTACGCGGTCATTTCCGAGCCGCTTATGGCACAATCAGCCTGCCCCTCGATAAGCTCCCGTCCAAAGAAGAACTCCAGGCTCAGGCTCTGAGCAAGACCTACGCCGTGCAAGCGCGCGCTAAACGTTTACTTAAGCAGCTCGAGGCCCAAGGAAAGCTCGAC
>JANWVZ010000123.1 GCA_025056555.1 Gemmatales bacterium
GGGACGCTAACGCTACCGCCGCCGCTTGGGCGATCACTGTAGGCAACGCACCGTCCTCGTCGCCCAGAGGAATATCATAAAGTCGGCAAAAGCCTAGTGCCACCGCGGCTTCCAGAGCTCGTGTTCGGCTTTCCTGGTCTGCCGGGGCGCCATCCAACAGACTTTGCAGCTTCGCGCTGGACAGGGCATCGCACAGATCGTCAGCTATAGTTTTCCGAATTTCCTCAGCAAGGCGAGCACTGGCAGTCATGGCTATTATTCCATGCTAAGATTTCATATGTGGTTGGGAGGTTTACGGATTCCGAATTCACTATCATCCCATTCCGGGGCAAGCGTCCATTGTCGTTTCCTAAGCTTAATACGGCGGAGAGGCTCAGGCGATGACAACTTTTCTGCAGCAGGCCAGGAACCTAAGCGGCCACGCCAAATGGGCACGGGACCGCTTGTATCGAAGCCCCAGGTTTCTAAGTGCACCCAACGTAGGTTTGAGCTTGCAGCTGGTGTTAATACGAGGCATCCGCCTAGCTCGCGCAGTTCACAGTAGCGCCAGACCAGATGTTGCACCGCACTCCGCCAACGCCTGGCTGGCCGTGTCCATAAAGACCGACGCAGGTAGTATGCATTAGTCAGCATTAGTTGCTTATCTTGAGCTTGCACATGAAAAACTGCTCCGCAGGGGGCCACTAAGGTCCAGACGCTCTGGTGCACCGTAAGTTCTTGAATCAGGACTAAAGGTCGGGAAAGTGCTGCCTCGATTTGTTGCCGAAATTGCTGGCACAGTTGATCGCTAAGTTCTGGGGTTAGTTCAATTTCTTTATAGTACCATTGCACTAAACGCAGACATAGATTTTCGCCTAACCATTCTGCCCAGGGTGCGCGCGGTCGTAGTAATTGCCGCTCGACAAAATGGGCCAGGTTTTTCTCATCAAGAGTCACCCTACAATTCTTGCCATGCGGCGTCTGGGGATCACGTGCATCGGGTAAACCATCCCACCTGCAAATTTTCATGCTACCCAATCTCCTATGAGTTCCTGAATCCGGGATAACCGCAGCAGCCACTCGCGGCGCCGCCTCCAGATTACCGAGAGATGGTTACGAGTAAGACCAAAAATCTTAGCCACTTCCTGCATGCGTTCTTTCGGGTCATCAAGGTTGATCAAGTTCGGGGGCGGGAAAGGTTGAGCCAGACCAGCTTCTTCCACCCAAGGTTGCCATTCCGAACGAGGCACACACACCCACAGTCCAGAACAGAGCAACATAATCAGGCGATCGCGCAAGGGCTTCCACTTCCGAATGCGTTGTAAATCCTCCTCCGAAAACTCCAAACGAAAGATATCAGGCTTATCAGGTATAGTTGGTTTACCTGGTAAAAGATCGAACGGCCTAATCTGGTCTCGTCGGTTTTCGCCGTCCAGTTTTTGTTTGCCTGAGTGGGCGCCTAATTCCGTCTCTGAGATTGTGAGCCTACGCCGTTCCAGTTCATCTAACATATAATTTCTGCAAACTTGGCGACACCACGCCACGAAACGGCCCTTCATAGGATGGTATTTTCCCTCCACGATCCCTAAGCATACATGGGACACTGCACATTCCACCAGATCGTCGTTTTTCGGTAGTCCCAGTCTCATGCCTGTAACCATCGCAATTTGCTTGATGATCGGTAACAGTTTTCGCATGCACTCGTTGCGAAATTCCTCCGGACGTTTTCTCTCATGGTAAAGCTCAATCAATTGCTGGGGATCCTCGGGCAACTGGTCTTTCGACGACAGGTCAGATGTCATGTTGCTTCTCCCAGGCCATTTCAACTTTATAGTGCTGCGACAATTAAGCAGGTCAGAGCTGCCTAGCTGGTAAGAAATCTACTGCCGGATAAGATACTTTACAGTAACGCGCTACAATTTTATCCGAAAATCAAGCCAAGATTTTCTTATTGCAGAGGTTCCAGGAACTATCCTCAAGAAAGCAATCAGGCCGCGTACTTCTTGCGCATCTGGTCAATAAAGCGTTTACAATCAGCGGTCACCGTCCAAGCGTCGGGCCAGAAGCAGAGATCTATACACCACCAGTCGGAGGGAATGTCGGCCTTGAGAAGTGCCGGGATGACTAAGTCCCAGTTAATCAGTCCCTTGCCGAAAGGAGCGTGGGTGCTGGTTTCGTCGTTGCCGTGTTCGTCCTTATGACAGGTGCCATCTGAATCAATCAAATGAAGGTGGGTGATCTTGCCTTTGAGTTTTTCCAATAATTCCAGAACGCCGCCCCTAAGAGTTTCCTTTTCCCCCGGTTGGCGGGCGCCGACGATGCTGACCATATAGGCATGGCTCGTGTCGAACAATACGCCGAAGTTTGGGTTACCGAGACTGCGGACTTCGTCAACAATTGAGACGATTTCCGAGGGTTTGTTGAAGGCAAATCCTGGTTCAAATTCCCAGGCGACGCGCATACCCCGGTCCGCCGCGATCTTAGCGCAGCGATCCCAGGCCTTGACGACGCGTTCGCGACCTAAACGAGGGTCTATACCCGTTTTCTCGAAAATATCGGGCGGTTCTAACGTGTCCACGCGGATAAGATCGATCCCTAAATCTTCAGCAAAAAATACGTTGCGAGCAAACTCGGCGATATAAGGCCCACTATCGGGTACGCTAATCAACTTATGCATCCACAGGTTAGCCGCCAGGCCGGAAAACTCTAAGCCGTGGTCCTGCACTTCCTTGCGGAGCACCTGGCGTTTCTTCGGGGTATCGTACTGGTCAGGGTTGGGATGAGGCGGAAAACCGCCTAATTCGACGCCGTCGAAGCCCATGTCCTGGAGGCGGTGTAACACTGTATGAAAATCTACGGGATTATTCTTATAAGGCCCTAAGACATAAGCCCAGCTACCGATAGAGATTTTCTTCATGATCGGCTCACCTCCTGATTCGCGGGGGTATCGCAGTATTTAGGAAAAAGGTATCTGGTTCGCGGGAGTATAATTCATCTGGCCAGAGGTAAGGGGCTTACTGGCGCAGGCGCTTATGGTCACCGACATTTGGGGCGTCGGGATTAGTATCCGGGCCGAAATAGCGTAAGGTCACCAGTGGCTCCGTGCCAGTATTTTCGAAAACGACCCCAGCGCGTGCTGCTTCATACGTCACGAAGACTTCGTCGCTGGTGAGTTCACCGAAGCGAATCATCGCAGGGGTCTCTAAGTCAAATTTACCAATACGGCCGCGGCCCTGCACAGTGATGAGTCCATAAGCCCCATTATCGCGAATGGTAACTTTGACTCCCGGCTGGATGGTCAGTTCCTTCGCGGTAAACAGTTCCTTACCGTCTATCTTACCATAAACTACCCAGCGATCTACGTAACCCTCGCTTTGGGTGTTTGCTACGGGAATAGGTTCTAAGTAATGATGGTCTTTAAAATAGGGATCGACGTTGGCTTCCCAGTCGAGCTGTTCGACGAGATAATCTAGATCTTGATGTTTTTCTCGAGGTACATCCTTGACTAAGAGATCCCACGGTACAGGCCGGCCTTCGACCATGGATTGGTACATGGCAAAGACGTCGGAACCCCATTGCGGTTCGTAAGTCACTAAGGAACCGGGGGCATGGAGGATACATGGTGGAACGAGCCAGCCGGTTCCCGGCTGTAAACGATAGGCCTTACTATAGTTGAGGATACCGTTATCTCCGTGGTGCCAGCGTTCTAAACATCGGCGGATATCCTCCTTAGTCGTGCCGGGTTCCAAGCCGAAGAAGGTGTAGGGAAAATTATTGCCGATACTATTGAGCTGTGGCGGAAAATAATAGGCTTCGGGCTTTCCTTGCTGGCCGACTAGAGCCGCTTGCTTATCGTTTTGATGCATATGATGCGGGATGGGGCCTAAATTGTCGAAGAATTTACTATAGACGGGCCAACGCTTATATTTATTCCACATCGGCGGACCGATAAACAGGGGACCCTCCAGTTCGATAGCTTCCTGGAGTGTGACAAACTTACGGCCCTGGTAAACGATATAACTCAGCCCTTCGTCCCAGGGAGCGCCTTCATTAGCTGCTGGGGTGGTCGAGGCGAACCAACGTTCGTCAATACCGCCGCGATGGGCGCCGAGGGCATAGTAATCGTTGGGGTGGAGCTTGAGTCGTTTCCCCGGCATCAGGAACGAGCGCGGTACCCAGGTAGGTGCCAATCGCACGACTCCGTCGCCGGCCTCGATGATTTCGCGTACCTGTTGGGAAGTGACGGCAGGTCGGCGAACGACATCGGCGACGCGCGTCGCTTTGGCCTTGGAGCGTTGTTTGTTGGCGGAAGCGCGGGCGATTTTGCGAGCAGCCATCGGTGAGGTCTCCACAGGGATAGCCCCGAACCAGCTGAGCGAGCATCCCCGTCCTGGCTCAGCTTATTCTGGCTCCCATTATACTGAAAAAGCCTTCCAGAGCGGAAAAAAATTACCTCGTCGGAATGAAGTCCGGGCTTATCCCTGGCGTTCATCATCTGAAGGACCGTGTCAGGGATCGCGGTCGAGAGCCTTGGTACGCGTGGGTGTACAGCAGCTTCTTGCATCGAGGCTGCTGCATTTTGATGGATTTGGTAACGAGAGGCTAACTTGCTCCCAGTCTCGGAGGCGGTGTCGGTGGCCTGCACCATCACATACGAGGGGCCCTTGGGGCGGAAGGATGAGAACAAGACGTGTCTTTCGAGCGCTCGGCAGCATACTGCCGCTCTCGATGAGTTTGACTAGGCAAGGCTCCCCGCGGCGAGACACCGTTGTTTAGTAAACATTTTCATTACGTTGATTCAGGCTGCTACCCGATGAGTGTTGCTCCAGGTACAGCGGATGAGTGTCCTGATACCAACGGCACAATGGCCAACATCAATTCTTGATTCAGATACACTCGGAGAGCATGCTATATCTAAGAAACATCCAATTGCTTATTGTCTGGCGCAATATCGCCACGGTCTTGCTAAGAGGGGACACTTTATCTCAGCGGATGGGAAAACGCCCTGCCGCGGCAGTTGCTAAGTTAGCCATTTCCCCCCGACCCTCAACGAAATGTCAGGTTTTTGCCTTTAGGGTTTCGCCAAGCGCTTGGATGGACACTGCATCCGGGGTTGACATCTTCTTCAGTAGCCTGTGACCGGAGCGATACTGATAGTACTTATCCCCTCTAAGTTCACCATCATGACTTGTATTTCCCATTCGGCTAAGTGAATAGCCTGGGGTAAGATTACGGGCTATTGGTGCCCCATGTTTTTTACCTCACCTGGCTTTATGCTCCCGGTCAAACTAGTACAATCCATCAAAGCTGGCAGCAATCCTCATGAGGATAACGTTTGCCCAGATGGCCTGCCCGCTGTCTGCCCTGACGGCATTGTTCTTGGACAAGCTGCATTCTCGTAGCGTCCTAGGACGCGAACAGGCTCTATCTGCGCCGAGGCTTAACTTCAGCAGTGCAGCTTTCCTGGTCGAGCAGATAAATCATGCTCTTCGGCCAAAGACGTTTCCGAACCGAGCAAATGCCTAAATGCCTGGCAGGGATTCTTGAAAACCACCATGTTGGTATAAAACCTCCGGCTGGCAGATATATATCGCTGCGGCCATGCATCTATTGACCGTCCGACGAATAGGACGACCAGTGTATGTGCTGCCCGAAGGGATTTGCTGATGAGAAAGGTGGTTCCAGGAACGGCGGAGATATAGTCGTTTACGACCGCACGAGAAACAACAATGAGTCGCAGGTGCCCGCGTGCGCTTTGGGCTAAATCTTGTGGGCCCATGGGCCGAAGTTAGCGCCCTGGACGCCTGCGATCAGGAGTTGCGTTCCCGTGGCGCTTACCAGTTTCTCAAGCCGGCGGTGTTTCGATTCAGGCAACCAGGGAGCGAAGGGCCGCAAGAGCGCTGTCGTAATCTGGTTCCTGAGTAACTTCGGGAACGATTTGACAGTAGCGAATTGTGCCGTCCTTGTCCACGACGAATACACTGCGGGCTAACAGTTTCAGCTCATCAATGAGCACGCCGTAATTCTGGCCGAAGGAGCGTTCCTGATAGTCGGACAGGGGGATGGAGTTGGTGATGTTGCACGTGTTGCAAAAGCGGTTTTGAGCAAAGGGGAGGTCGACGCTGACGGTGTAACAATTGACCTTACCCGCGAGTCCGGCCAAGGCGGCGTTAAATTTTTGCGTCTGCGTGCTGCAGACGGGCGTATCCAGAGAGGGGACGACACTGAACATAGTGGGCTTGCCGCCCAGAGCATCGGCGAGGGTAACTTTGACCAACCCCTTGTCAGGCAGGAAACGAAAACACACGAAGTCGGGCGCCTTGTCTCCCGCTTTGAGTTCGCGACCGACTAAGGTAAGGGGGTTGCCTTTGAAAGTGACGCTGCGCTTCAGCATATCGAGCCTCCTGACCATTGGCTAAGGGGGTAAGCAGGGACTGTTCCATCCCAGGCGACAGCGTGTCGCTGGGGAATTTCAGGGTATGAACACCGAGCCAACTTGTCCAACCGCGTTTCAGATTTCCAACGGTCCCTGGTCTGCGATCGATGGCGCAGATGTGGTTGACACCACGGAGACTTGCCATAGATTTTACCATTCCTTATATGGGAGAACCAACGCAAAATGAATGAGGCCATCCAGAAAGCGGAAGTGCTGTTAGAGGCGCTGAGCTACATTCGGCAGTTTCGCGACCGCATCACGGTCATTAAACTGGGCGGCAGTGCCATGGAGGAAGAGGAGGCACTGCAGGCGACGTTACAGGATGTCGTGTTCATGGAGACTGTTGGGATGAGGCCGGTGCTGGTGCACGGCGGGGGCAAGGCGATTGACCGCGCCATGGCGCGGGCCGGTCTGGTTCCCCGCAAAGTGCAGGGTCGGCGGATCACCGATGAAGCGACTTTGCAGATTGTCGTGCAGGTTCTGCGCGATGAGATCAACGCTGACATCGTCGCGCGTATGCAACGCCTGGGGGGACGTGCCCTGGGTTTGCATAGCGGACCGCTGCGCGTGCTGTTCGGAGAGAAACTCTTCCTGGAGACAGAAACGGGGGAGAAGCTGGACTTGGGACGCGTAGGGCGGGTTACCCGGGTCGAGACCCAGCTGGTGGAAAACGTCTGTGCGGCCGGAGTGGTGCCGGTAATTCCTTCCTTAGCAGTGGGGGGCGATGGCGCCTGGCTGAACGTCAACGCGGACACAGCGGCCGCGGCAGTAGCTGCACACCTGCGGGCGGAAAAACTGGTGTTTCTCACCGACACGCCGGGATTGCTCCGCGATCGCCGCGATCCCCATTCCCTGATTTCCAGTCTGACGGCATCGCAATGTCGGCAGCTGATTCGGGAGCGGATCGTGGAAGAGGGAATGATTCCAAAAGTGGAGGGTTGCCTGGAGGCCTTGGCCGCTGGCGTGCGTAAGACGCACATTATTGACGGACGCATACGCCATTCGCTGTTACTGGAAATCTACACGGACCAGGGAATCGGCACGGAAATCGTACGTGATAGTGGATAAACCAGGACCATGACTGCCAACCAACCGCGCTCATCCGCCGAGGTCATCGCGCTTTTCGATCGCTATGTTATCGGGAATTACAAGCGCTTTCCCGTATGCCTGGTACGGGGCGAAGGCTGTTATGTCTGGGATGCGGAAGGGAATCGGTATTTAGACCTGTTTCCGGGATGGGGTTGTAACCTTTTGGGGCATTGTCCGCCGCGAGTGGTGGAGGCGGTGCGGGAGCAAGTGGGCCGACTGATCCATGTGCCCAACACGTGGTATCTGGAGGCACAGGGACTGTTAGCGCAGGCGCTGAGCGAACGTAGCTTCGGGGGACAGTGTTTCTTTTGCAATAGCGGCGCTGAAGCGGTTGAGGCCGCCCTGAAGTTAGCGCGGCTGTGCGGTAAACCGAACCGCTACAAGATCATCGCCATGCTCCATAGTTTCCATGGGCGTACCTATGGTGCGTTGAGCGCTACGGGGCAGGCGAAGTATCACCACGGTTTTGAGCCGATGTTACCGGGCTTCCGGCACGTCCCTTTCGGCGATGTCCAAGCGGTGGCTGATGCCATTGATGAAGAAACTTGCGCCATCCTGGTTGAACCAGTTCAAGGAGAAGGGGGTATTCGCATCGCCCCGGCGGGGTACTTGCAAGCCTTACGGGAACTGGCGGATCGGCACGGGCTGGTGCTGATCTTTGACGAAGTGCAAAGTGGCCTGGGTCGAACGGGGAAGTGGTTTGCTTATCAGCATTGGGGCGTGGAACCGGACATCATGACCTTAGCCAAAGGTCTGGCTGGCGGGATAGCAGCCGGCGCGATAGTGGCGCGGAAAGAGTTAGCAGCGAAGTTGCAGCCGGGGATGCACGCGGCCACGTTTGGGGGCAATCCGATTGCCTGTCGAGCCGCCTTGGCGACCATCCAGACCATCGAGCAGGAGGGCTTGCTGCCACGGGCGGAACAGATTGGTCAACGCTTCCGTGACCGTTTGCGGGAGTTGCAGGCCCGGTGCCCGCTGATTCGGGAAATTCGCGTCCTCGGTGCCATGATCGGGCTGGAACTGCAAGGTGATGGCACGCCGATTGTGCAACGCTGCCTGGAACGACGCCTACTGCTCAACTGCACCCAGCAAACGGTGCTTCGATTATTGCCCGCCCTGACCATTACTGACGAGCAAATCGAAGAAGGTTGCCACATTCTGGCGGAAGTGCTGAACGAGGCAGCCGAACCAACCACGGTTGCCGCTTCCTGAAGCGTCGTCGAGGAAAGTTGTCATGCGGCACATGCTGAGCTTGGCTGATTTGAGTCCGCAGGAGTTGCGTGGCCTGGTGCTGACCACGATGCGGCGAAAAAAACGCAAGACGGCCAGCACGGTCCTCCGAGGAACGATACTGGGGATGATCTTCGAGAAGCCCTCGTTGCGCACGCGGGTGAGCTTCGAGGCGGGCATGGCACGATTGGGGGGCACAAGTATTTTTCTGACGGGACAGGAAGTCGGCCTCGGGGTGCGGGAAAGCCTGGCCGACTGTGCACGGACGCTGAGCGAGTATGTCCAGGCGATTGTGCTGCGAGTCTACCGACACGAAACTGTCGAAACGTTTGCCCGTTTTGCCCGGGTGCCGGTCATCAACGGACTTTCCGATCGCGAACATCCCTGTCAGGCATTGGGGGATTTCGTAACCATGCAGGAGTTGCTCGGCGACTTGACGGGTCGGACTCTGGCATTTGTTGGCGACAGCAACAATATCGCGCGCTCCCTGGCCATCGGCTGTGCCATGCTGGGCATGCGCTGGCACCATGCTTGTCCGCCTGCTTATCGCTTCGAGCCAGGTTTTTTTGCCGAATTGCGCGCTCGCCTGCCCCAGGCCGTGTTGCAATATTTTGACGATCCTGCCGAAGCGGTGCGCCATGCGGACATCATTTACACCGACGTGTGGACCAGTATGGGACAGGAAAAAGAACAGGTGCAACGGCAAAAGGCTTTCGCTCATTATCGCGTTGATAGCGAGCTATTGCGGCAAGCACGGCCGGAAGTGCGGGTCATGCATTGTCTCCCGGCGCATCGGGGCGAAGAGATTACCGACGAAGTGCTCGACGGCCCGCAAAGCGTGGTCTTTCACCAGGCCGCTAATCGCATGTATGCTCAAGAAACACTGCTGTTGTGGCTTCTGAATAAGGTGAGGCTTCCGGGGGGATCGCCATCTCCACGCCCGACCAGACGGCGATCGCGCTGATGTCTCCAAGCTTCTAAATAGGAAACCTGGCAGACCGAGCTTGGTTTTCACGGCCTTTCGTTGTGCTCGACAGAAACGTGCAACCGCCGCCCCAGACGGACAAAATGATACCACGCGGCGGTTATAGATCGGGTAACAGGAGGAAGAGGGGGGCGGCGGCATTGAACGGCACTGGTAATGGGGCTATTCCTTAGACACCGCTTTCTTGGATCATGACCGTTAACAGCGCATAATTGCCTATTTAGCATGCTGCTGAGTCGGTGGTTAGGCAATTACGGGGCATAAGCACTTTTGGGGTCACTGATACTCATAAGAGTTGCTTTGTCCTATTCGTTCGTAAGTCCCATTGGTTCTAGTGATTATTCGCCTTACGGTGTTGTCGAAAGTCGCAGTGCCTCGATAATGGGCACACAGTTTGCATTGGGTGTGCTCGACTTATGAGACAAGATTGCGCAACTAGTATGCAATATAGCATTGAAAATGTGCAATGTATGACTTCCTCGTGAAGCTAATCAGTCCCATATATCGCTGGGCCTATCGGCAAGGTGCTTCTTTCCTTCGACAGGGCACAAGAACGCTCAGGCCATCGTAACCAGGCGAGCGGCAGGCTGACAGGGAGGCGGATACAGTGGCGGGAAAAGCAACAGTAGTAGTCGT
This sequence comes from Gemmatales bacterium, assembly GCA_025056555.1. Classification (GTDB taxonomy): domain Bacteria; phylum Planctomycetota; class Planctomycetia; order Gemmatales; family HRBIN36; genus HRBIN36. The sequence goes on from JANWVZ010000123.1 coordinate 10,356, forward strand.
CGGCAATGGTATGGCGGGAGCGCGCTTCGTCGAGGCGCTGCTCAATAAAGCCCCTGGGCGCTATACGGTTACCGTTTTTGGCGAGGAGCCTTATGGCAATTATAATCGCATTCTGCTTTCGAGCGTCGTGGCGGGGTTGAAGGAACCGGCGGAAATTTTTCTCAATCCGACGGAATGGTACGAAAAGCACGGCGTGCGTTTGCATCTGGGCGTGCGCGTGGTCAAGGTGGACCGGGAGCGGAAAGTTGCTGTCGGTCAACCAAGTCGGCGAGGCGGGGAAGCGGACGGACGCAGTTTCACCCTGGAGGAGCCTTACGATTACCTGGTGCTGGCGACGGGTTCGCGTCCGTTTGTGCCGCCGATCCCCGGCAGGGAGTTGCCGGGAGTGTT
>JANWVZ010000124.1 GCA_025056555.1 Gemmatales bacterium
TGTCCGTGCTACTGGGCGGAGCGAATGGTACGACGGCGGAAGGTCGGCTGTCGCGGGGTATCGCCGTCATGGGATACGGAATCGGGGCAGCCTGCGGCACGGTTACAGGTCGAGGCTGCCCCTGACTATCGAGCTGATAAGCCACGGGCGTAACGCCCTCTTTGCGAGGATTGTCCGGCTTTGACGGCGTTGGGGACTTGGCTTCCGGCAGTACGAGAGGATGGGCAGGGACAATCGGGCCAGGCGGGCCTTGCGTCGGCGGATGGAACCGCGGCACAGGGGCTGAAAGTGGTGGCGTGGACGGCTTTCCCGCGGGGACTGGCGGTGTTACTCCGGGCGGCAAGTGCGGCTGCGCCGGTTGTGGCGGGCCATATGGGCCGGGGTTATCCAACGGCGGACTGTTCGGCGCCTCCAACTGAATGCCACCCATCCGCACGATGAGCAAGATATGTCCACGCTTATAGGCCTCCGCTACAGGGTCCTGGCCTGGGTCTAATCGCGTCGAGGTCAGTTCTTCTGGCCCGGCCCCAAGTGGTCCTTGGAAGCGCGGATCCGGCAGGTAAATCACTTTCGTGATAAAGTTCCCGTTGAGCACTTGGTCGAAATCTTCCTCGGTGAACTCGACGGGGATCGCATTATGGGCCAGGAACGCCTCCGTCTTCGGGTTGCTCGGCACTACTTCGAGGGTTGGGTATAACTCTAAACCAGGACGGCCTGGAATGTTATAGAGTTTGATACGGTAAATGGCCCCTTGGATGAAGTTGTAGCGTCCAGGGATGTCCAGGGTATAAGGCACGAGGATAGGTTTGCCATCGCGGTCTTGGGTGGGGGATTGGGCATACCAGCCGATCTTGGCCGCTTTCGGAGCAGCGAAGTACACCTGGGAACGGCGAATGGCAAACGGAGGCTGGGCTAAGTTGAGCGCTCCGGGAGCATAAACCTGTCCCTGGGGTACCATCATGCTCGGTATGGGTGGCGTGGCGCCGGGGACAAGACTATGCGTGCCGGCTCCAGGAAGAGCTGCCGGCATGCCGGGAAGTGGCGGCGCACCGTGCATGGCGGGCAGACCGGCCGTCGGGACTCCCGGCGGCAAAGCTGGGGAACTCGACGGTACGCCGGTCATACCGCTCAACCCTTGCCCAACAACAGGAGAATAACCTGCTTGCTGGACACCGCCGGAGCGCGGAATCTCGGGGCCCAAACCATTCTGGGCTCCTGGCGCATGTGGGCCAACGGGCGGTACCATGGTGATCGGCTCGCCCCAAGGGCCTACTGCACCCCGCAACGTCGGCGGCATGGGCGGTCCACAACTGATTGGTCCTCGCACCATTTCCGGGCCCTGACAGCCAAGCACCCCCAGCGCTGCTATAATGGTTTGTGCCACTCGTCGCATGGATTGCTTCCTTTTTTTCTCGCGCACGACGCTGGCATTACACGCTTCCCTCGAAATATATTTCGGCAAATATGCAGTGTTTCTTTCGGCAAATTGGCTACTTTCGCTACAATTGTTCCAGTCTGACCGGCAACGGGTTGACTGCGGCCTTTTTGATGATAGCCGCCTTTTCCTGTGGACAGAGTAACCCGCCGGCGATGCCGGACGCCAGGACACTGCTGGAAAAGGCGGTTCGGCGTGTGCCCCGCGTTGAGCCTTATATGGTCCGGTTCCGTCAGGAGTGGGCGCACGCCGGGCTGCGGGCACACATGCAAGGACTGCTAGCCGTCGGACCTGCACGCCGCAGCCACTTGCACCTCCGTATCGAGATCGCCGACGCTATAGCGGAATTGCGGATTTACTGTGATAGTCAAACATTCTACCGCGAGGAACGTTTACCTCACGAATCCCCAAAACTGATGCGCTACACTTGGGCCGACCTCGATCAAGCGATTGCACAAGCGAACTTGGGAGAAACTGAATCAGCGCGCGTGCGAGATGCTTTTCTGGCTGAGCATGGATACCAGAGCCTGCGCTTTCGCCTGACAGAACTACTCACCCGCTACCAGTGGGGTCCGCCGCAACCGACCACCTTACCCGATGGCCGAGAAGCATGGCTACTGGAAGGGAGCTGGAATGAGCAAACCCTGAAAGAAGCTTTCCGCGGAGTACCTCCTCAGGCGCCTGAGATTCCCCGACGTTGCCGTGCCTTTCTACTGCGACAAGATACGTGGTGGAGTGGCGATTCACTTTGGCCTGCCCGACTCGAATGGTGGGGATTACCCCGCGGCGAAAAGGAAGATAAACTCTTGGCTTGGCTCGAATATCAAACCCCGCGTCGCCTGGAGGCTGACGCCCCGGAGCTGCGTTCACCTTTTTCCGACGCAGCCATGGCCCAAGCTACACCGGCCGACGTTTCCCAGCTCCTTAGCGATATCTTGCAGCGGCGCCGCTGATGACCTCATGCATAGCCAAAGCCTCGGTGCTTGCGACAGGCCTATCCTGTAGCTGCGAGCGACGGAGTAATAATCTCGCCGAACTTTGACCTGCCTGCCGTTCAGTCAGTTTTGCCGTGCTAACTTAACTTATGTAAATGGCTATCTCGCGCGTTCATTTGACTAATCACGAATAGACAGCCGTTGCACGGCATCTGGGCTGTTCCACAAACGCGGACAAGCTTTGTAGAACTTCAGCCGTTTCTTTTGCATCATATTCGTAGCCTCGCTGCACGTTAGGGGCACAATGAAATGTGGTGCATGTGGGGTTTATTCGTCGCATTGGAATGCATGTCCCGGTTGCCTCTAGTCTTACCAGCGTTGAAAAGCCCGCTAGCCACCCCGAATGCTAAATCGGATCGTAGTTATGCAATCCAAGGAACTGCGGAAAACGCTCACTGAGGGCACTATGAAATGCCGGTAATGGTCAAGACTGAGGCTTAATTAGGCCAATGATCCATCAACTGCGGGGAATGTTGTGCGCGAGGAAATAACCAAAGAACGAAAGGATCAGGTCGCTGGGGGAGTGTCTACCGGAGTTTGGAAGCGCATCGGGGGATTCTCGATACGGCGGAACAATTCTTCGACCAGGCGGGTAAGTTCGTCGGTTAATTCGCACTCTGGTAAGCGTTGGCGAAACAGACGCACCATTTCGCGATAGTACCACAACGTTCCTTCCTGCCCCCCCCGAAAGCGCTGGAAACAGGCTAGTCCCTCGCGACGCAGCAACTGCACCAAGGAGCGGACGTTATGCACCTTATCAGCCACCACTATTAGCAGCGCTTCCGGTGGCGCGCTTTGCAGCCGCACCAAATAGGCTTTTTTCCGCGGATACCAGGGAGGTTCCGGCTTTTCATAAGTATCGGTGCACCAATCTATGAGTTCAGCAACCTTATCGCCGAAGCGTTGTCGAATTTCCTGCAGACAGGCCAATCCGCCCGCTTCCTCGGGTCCGTCATGGAGCAGCGCTGCGATCATCTGGTCTTCGTTACCCCCAGACTCAGCCACGAGGGCGCACACCGCCAACGGGTGAGCGAGATATGGAATACTACCTTCCTTCCGCCTCTGCCCGCGATGAATACGAGCCGCATAAGCCAACGCATCCCCCAGCCGTTCAGAATAGTGCATCCTGTATTCCTCGACGTTTGCTTCACCTGGAAAACTATACATTGCACAATACACCAGGAAAACCCCAGACCATTCAACCGCACCTCACCGTCAATAAGGCCGCAGGATCATTGAGACAACCGTGTCTCCTCCGGCTGGAGTTGAGGTTACTGTTCCCCCTCCGGTGGGCGCTGCTGACCTTCGCGTTGCACTGCTGACTTCATTTGTTCCTGGTACTGCTGCACTTCTTTCTCAGAAGGCGTACGTGGTTGGTCGCTGCATCCAACTAAGTTGGTGCTGATTATCAACACGAGTAGTCCTATGCTACAGCAAGCCCACGATCGAGCCATGTTCACAATCCTTTGTTAAGACCCGTTTTTGGCTTACCCAAAGCTATGTACGGCTGTCGGAGATTTTTCATTACTTCCGGGAGAAGGACACACGTATAGTTTCCTTGAGTACTATCAGATAAGTGAGAGCGTAGTCACACAGTAAATTGGGATTGGCAAGTCAGAATAACTCGGCAACTCATTCCAGCTGGCTTATGGTCACGGTTTGGCCATCGTTGCGCGAACAAAGGTACTGGAAGAGAGTCGGATCGCAGTTATAACGAATCCTGCGGATGCTGTGGTCTACGAGCACGACGTTGAACGACAAAACATGTCGGGATCCAAACCGCCAGGAGCTAAGGCCGTTATTGTTATTCACATCCGCGGGATGTTGCTGATCATGTCCTGGAGGCCCACTCTCCTGGTTCGTTCCCAGAGCGGCATTGCCGAAACGTAACACGTCCGCATCCCAGCCAGGCACAAAGGGTGATTCATTGTCATCGCAGCAGTAACCCGACGTAGCCATGTAGCGGAAAGACACTTGCTTTTCGCCGATCAAGATGGTGTTACTGCTGCCGTCAAAAATCATATCAATCGAAATACGGAAAGGTCGCTGGTTATAAACAAAGATTCCGTTATCGTTGCTATTACTGGAAGTGGTGCCCACGTTACCGGCATAATCCGAACGGGGGGGCGGTTTGGGCAAACGTCGTGTCGGACAATAAAAGATGGGGATGATCGTGGCCTCTACCTGAGTAGGGTTCGTGCTTTGATAAAGAGCATCGAATTCCATATACGGCAGGATATGGTAGGTCCAGCTCCATTCAAAACGCATTTCCGGTTGTGTGTGGGGATAGGGCCTGCAACAACCCGGCACGTTGCCATTCGCATCGGGCTGGCAAAAGCTGGCCGGCGTGTTGACATCAATTGGCGTATTACCACTACACGCGTTGCTTCCTCCGTAGGGAAAACTTCTCCACTCGTTGTGGAAAGTGTGGGCGGCGAGTGCCAACTGACGCAAATTGTTGCCACAACGTACTCGGTTACTCGCCTCACGCACTCGCTGAATCGCAGGTAATAACAGGGCCACTAACAGACCGATGATGGCAATAACCACCAGCAGTTCAATCAGCGTAAAGGCACTTCTCCGACGCATGACGAGATCCTCCAGTAAGGCGATTGAGGCCAAGGCGAACACGCACTTCAACTCTATATCTTAAAAAAAACAAAAAACCAGTCAATGGGCCACTGAGCTTCTCCTGTAAACTATGTCCACATACCAAGGTCCGGGCTACCCTTTGCTCCAACTAAGGACTCTTGGAGTAGGACTCGTAAAGTTGACGGATTGGCAAAGTCAGTGGTCGGAGTCCTAACAATCCGAGCCTAGCGGTGCTTAAGTCGGGGATCAGCCTTTGTTCTATGTTGGTCATACGGTGAAGACGCACTACACTAGCGATGTGCAACTGGAGCCGGCCACTTGAGCAAACTTAGAACATGTCGCTAGTTGTCAGGGAAAACTGCTGAGTATTCAGCAAACCCAACCACATAGGCACTGAGCGAAGCTTGACCAAAGGGAGGCAACGATGCGTAACGTAGTATGGTTAGCTTGGCTGATGCTATGGGTGTACGTGTCGGCCGAGGAACTGGTCTTAGTAGCAGGCGGCGGGAAAGGAGGCGATGGCAGCACCGCCCGCGAAGCCGAGTTGATTGAGCCGTTTGGTGTCGAGTTTCACGGAACTGCTGCTTATTTCGTGGAAATGGCCCCTAGTCATCGGTTGCGCATCATAACAGCGGACGGAAAAATATTCACCTTAGCCGGCCGGTTGAAACAGCCCGGTTTCGCCGGCGACGCTGGCCCAGGGCGCGAGGGTTTGCTCAACGGCCCCCATAACTTGGCCATTCTGCCGGACGGACGCATCTTCATCGCCGATACCTTCAATCATGCCGTGCGAGTTTACGATCCCAAGACCGAACGCCTGCATACTTTAGCGGGCAACGGTAAGCCTGGGTTTGCGGGAGACGGTGGTCCCGCCCGTCAGGCGCAATTCAACCAAGCCTACTGCGTGGCGCTTGACCCGGCCAACAAAATGCTCATCGTCACGGATTTGGGTAATCGGCGGATTCGCGGCATTGACTTAGCTACGGGAATAATACGCACCTTGGCTGGCAATGGTGAACGTGGCGTGCCGCGTGACGGTACCCTGGCCACCGAGCAACCGCTAGTCGATCCACGAGCGGCTGTTATGGACAAAGAAGGTCGCCTCTGGATTCTCGAACGCGCAGGACATGCTTTGCGCGTGGTGTTTCCCGACGGTACAATTCGCACCGTGGCTGGCAACGGCCAACGCGGGAATGCCTTAGGGGCCGCCCGACAAGCGGTCTTCGACGGACCGAAACACCTTTGCCTGGACCGCGACGGTACCGTGCTCATTGCTGATACCGAAAACCATCGCATCGTCCGATTCGACCCGAAAGCGGAAACCATTACGCTAGTGGCAGGCACTGGCAAAGCGGGCGCGACCGGATTAGGCGGCGACCCCACCCGGGCGCAACTGAATCGCCCTCACGGGGTCACTGTTCACCCAGAAACCGGCGAAATCTACATTGCCGATTCTTCCAATCACCGCATCGTCAAAATCGTACGCACGGCATCCAAGCCTGCTCGCTAGCATTCCCCAAACGTTTTGTTCCCTTTGCAAGCGGCTAGGTTCTGGAGCGACTGACTGGTCGCAGACCGTGCTCTTGCGCGGCTTGCAGGTCGCCAAGTTTTGTCGCCTAACACACTCAAATTCCACTAACCCAAGACGGGCGGGGTCCAAAAGGACTTTCCAGTTGCTCAGCCGAGTATCATTTAGAATAGAGTCTAGGCCTGTACTATGTTGCCGAAATCAGGAGACCAAACGACTTGCTGGTGACGCCAGAAAGCCTACGTGGGCTAATCATCGTAACGCTGACCGTCCTGGTTATCGTAGGAGGGGGACTGACCATTCTGTTTTGGCGGAAAGCATCACGCCTAGGGTCGGCGTTATTGCGTTATTGGCGCAGTGGCTTCAATGGACTGTGCTGGTTGTTGACGCTTTGCGTGGCCGCTAAGACCGTGGAATTCGCTTGGCAATGCCGTGGACACGTCACGTGTGATTTTGCTGGACAGTGGCTCATCGGCCGCATGGTGGGCCAGGGTCGAGGCTACGAGCTTTATCTCGTCTCTCCGCAACGCGAGGTTCTGGCTCAAGGTTATCAGGGCCAAGAACTGGAATGGATGTATCGAGATCTCCTGCTCAAAGGAATGTGGAACAGCCGCGACAATTCGACGCTGCCGAAGTCAGAAATTGAAGGGCCACTTTATCCGCCTATTTGGGGTCTGTTTACTCAACTTTGGGCGTGGTTACCCCCGGAGCCAGCGCACCGCATAGTTGTATTGATTTACGCTTTGCTGGCATTCGCTGCCGCCTGGTGCGTTCGCGTTGCCACGGACGGGAAATTGCGCATGGGAGAGGCGGCCTTAGCCATCTGGCTGTTTCCCAACTGTTATCACGGCCTAGTACTGGGTCAGAATTCCCTCTTGACCGTGTTTCTCCTCGCGGCGGGTTGGACCTTACTTCGTCGCCAACGTCCCTGGGCCGCGGGATTGGTCTGGGGAATGTTAGCCTATAAGCCCGTGTTTTTCGCGGCCTTGTTCTGGTTGCCGTGGGTACTAATGAATTGGCGTATGGGACTGGGCATGGCGCTGTCAGGAAGTGCATTGGTCCTGATCACGATCCCGTTTCTATTGCCGCCCATCTCACAGAACGATTCCAAGCAGGACAATATTTCCTATCCCAGAAATATTCTTCGTCGGCTGGTTTATTGGGATGCGCAAGCTGGAGGTTGGCGCATTGCTTTGACGCGAGAGCGACTCGGCCAAGCCTGGGCTGTCTGGCAGCGTTGGTGGCAAGTCGGACGCCGCGCTGCCGACATTTACGATCGCGATGAAAACTGGGTGTGGATGAGCCGTGATTTATATGCGTTGCCCCGACGTCCGGTATGGGACTGGGCCAGCCTGCATGCCCATTGGCTTTATGGTTGGGGCCACGACTATTGGCCCGATTTTCGTGACCCCCAAGGTCAGCCGCTTCCTACCTGGCGCTGGGAACGACCCGACGACCCGAACAATCCGGGGGGCGTGCTCATCGTCCGCAAAGACGGTAGCATTCTCCGCTTGCAGCAAACGAACACCGAACGATTGGGTAACTACTTCGGCTTACAATTGCCTGCCACCATAGTGTCCCGATTCTTACTTATGAGCGTGGTGGTTCTGACGGGGGGCATCCTGGTTGGGCTTCCCTGGTGGCGCCGCTGCAAGCAGTTGGCACCACTGGATTGGTTCGACTCACCAGCGGGGGCTTTCCTAATGACGGGCGGGTTGCTTAGCTGTTTTCATTTCATGCACTATGATCTGCACCCCCTAGTCCTGCCGATGCTGATACTCATGCTGGCCTGTTTTCGCCCGCATTGGTGGGAATGGGAAAGCGAGCGCACGTGGCCGCGTATTCCGTGGCTAATCGGACGTGCCGCTGGAGTTTTCAGCGTCGCGCTGATCGCCGCACTTTGGTTAGCCTGCTATTACAATCTTGCATTTCAACGTGGCCCAGTGCGCTTTCCCTTCGAGACCATCGTGGCCCTAACGCAATGGTTCACATCGGGCTTATGGGCCATCCTCGAATATTGGCCGACTAGGTCCGTACAAGGGAACGTTGATGTGGATGCTTCCGCCATAGGGCAAAGTCTGTCGTCTTATTCTGGGGGACGACTGATAGGCGGCTGGGAGCCCAGTTAGCAGGGTTAATTGTCGGTTTCTCTTACCTGGGTCGTAGGCGGGTCTCGAGCATACTGTGGGTTTCTTTTCACAAAAAAAGGACACTTTTGTCAGCGCCGGCTATACTACTAGACAGCCTGCCGAGAGCACTGTTGCCTTAGCTTGCACGTCATGCCGTGATTGTCCTTGCAAGTTGATTGGCGAATGCCCTGAGATTCTGCTAAGATTCCATGAAGCTGCCATAAAGACAAAGGTGCGAATTATGGGCAAACGATGCTTCCTGAGCATAACCCTGACGGGGACGGTGCTTTTGCTCGCAGCATCGTCGAGTAACGCCTTTATCGAGCGGTTGACCCCGTTGAAGGATTTGCTCGACGATTCGGACTACATTGTCGTCGCGCAAACGGAAAGCGTGAGCGCAGAAAATAAGTTAGCTGTGTTCGCGGCTCGGGAAGACCTCAAAGGGAAAGCGCCTTTCCGCACGCTCCGTGTCCAATTGACGCCCGATAAGGAAAAACACGTACCCCACTTGCTCAAACGGATCGCGCCGCGGGTGCCTGTGGTATTTTTCATCACTCAAGTGGACAAGCGGTGGCTCGGCTTAGGCTTCACCAACGGTACGTGGTTTCAGGTGCTTGGCCAACCGGCGGGAGGTGCGGTGCATTGGCATTTTGTGCATTGCGAAATTTACCTGCGACGCACCTTCAAGGGAACCACCGACGAACTCATCACCACCGTCCGCGAAGTCCTGGCAGGCCAACGTAAGCCACCGCCTCCGAATCCTAAAGAGCCTCCCGGTCTCGGTCCTGAATTACCTGCCGAGAAGGGTTACCAGCCCGCGCATGCGGGGCGTTCGCTCTTCGCGGTGATTCTGCTGCCGCCAATTGCTGGGCTGCTGGCACCACTGTTGTCGCTCTTGTTTCCCGGCGTGCTCCTGGCTGTTTGGCGGCAATATCGCATCCTGGTTTACGTCCTTCTGGCTCAGTCCACAATCTTATTAGTGCAGACGGGGTTGCGCTGGTGGGAGCCGTCGGCCTGGTGGTTGGCACCGCGGTATTGGTGGTGGCCTACGCTGGCGCTTTACGCTTTGGGCCTGATCGTCGCTGCTGTGCAGCGGCATAAAGACGAGTCCGCTTCCTGGAGCCAACCTGTGGCGTTGGAATGGGCCGCTCTCAGCATCATGGCATTCGTAGGCTCAACCTGGGCGCTGTTAGCGTGGCGCTGGTATGGCTCTGCTCTGGATCAGATGGCGCCGATCACCTGGGGTAGCCTCGTGGGCTTGCTGCATCTGGTCGTGCGCAGGCTGGCCAGTTCGTCGTGGCGTTGGGCGGGATGGAAAACGGGCAATGTAACGCTCGCAGCGATGCTGCTACTGGCGGTAGTGCTCGCTCGGCAGGATTGGCAAAGCGAAACTTTCGAGCCACCCTTTACGCTGACGGCACAGGCGCGTGCGCCGACGCAAGATATTTGGCCGATCTATCGCGGTAACGTTTACCGCACAGGTAGCACGGACGGCTCAGCGGTGCCCCAGCGCCCGAAGGTGCTTTGGACCTGTAACGTGGCCCAAGGCCGAGGGCGATTTTATTTCCACTGCACGCCGACATTGGCCGACGGACGCGCGTTTTTCGGCGTTCTGCACCAGATTCAAGCGCAGACCCGCGGTTACCTGTACTGCGTGGCCGTGGAAGAAATCCGCGACGAACATCGAACCATGCCGCCAGGCACCGTATTGTGGCGTTTTGACGCGGCGGGTTCGCTCAAACCGGTGTATTGTTCCCCGACGGTGCGACCGGGCCGCGTTTATTTCGGCGAAGGTTACCACCAGGACCAGCATTGCCGCAT
>JANWVZ010000125.1 GCA_025056555.1 Gemmatales bacterium
TGACCCCAGATTACTCACATTGATGCAGAGTCGTATCCAGCAATCGAGATTGCCAGCGATTAGGAAACGCTAGTAACCCTGCCCGAAAGAGTAAGCCTAGACTGCATGGTTAGCTGTGGTTCGTAAGTCGTACTCCGACGTAACCGCGATTCGGGGCGGAACGGTGTCGAAGCAGTGAGCGCTGGGTTCGACGGCTGAAAGGAAAGCGATAGCGGGATAAGGCAAGGGGATTGCCAGTCCGAGCCGCGTGATGTGTCATAACGCCGTCGGGTATGCGCCCGACTATAGATGTCCAGGTTGTCGGTATTCTCAGTACACCCTTGGCGTTGCTTGGCGGGCGGGAAATGAGGCAAATACGGAAAGAGCGGACTACGGATCAGACTAGGGATGATTGAGGACGGTCAGGCCTGGGGGCGATGTCCAGCCTGAGGGCAGGGGGGAATCGGAGCCAAGAGGCGGATTCGGTGGACCGAAATCGAGCACCGAACCGGGGGCCAGGGACACGCTCGCGCCGCCCCAGTTGTTGAGCACCTGGTCAATGCCGTCCTCCAGCTTGACAGTCAGCAGAGCAAACTGAGCACGCTGAACGCCAATACGGTCGTTATTTTTGCCCATTTCAATAGTAGTCGGGTTCGAGCCGCCGCCGAGGTCAACACTGGGACCGGGCCCGGAACTGAGGCCGAATCTGACCAGGTCGGCACCGTTGCCAGTCTTAATCGTCGTGGTGCCGGAGACGCGCAGCGTATGCGGTGCGGTGGCGGTAGCGGCGTTGTCCACCAGTACCGTGTCGCCACCGTCTCCCATGGGAGCCGAGGTGTCAATCCATAGGTTGCCTTTGATCCAACTTTGACCGGGTACAAAGCGCACTCGGTCGCTGCCCGCACCCGTGAGCAGTGTCAAGTGGCTGTCGAAGATGGTGCCGGTGCCGGCGATGAGAATACTGTCATTCCCAGCGCCCAAAACGATCTGGGAGGGGTCGCGCGCAGAAACAGCATCCAAATGGACGACATCGTTGCCGAGGTCGTCGCGGATAAGCAGGGCCTTGGCCGTGGCGTCCGCGCCGAGCCGCACGGTATCGTTGCCATCGCCCGGCATGATCAGAATGTTGCCGTTGGCCTGAACCGTTCCCTGCAATCCGAAGACGCCCACCTGATCGTCGCCCGCTTTCAAATCAATCATCAGTTGGCCCAACGGAGTCGTGCTTGTCGGTACCAAAAAGACTTGAGTCGGAAGGCTGGTTGTCACTGTCCACCCCCAAGCTAAGGGAAACGGGCCTAGGGATAAAGTGGTACCGCTCTGGGCAGTGATTTGTATGCCGTTAGGTGACCCGGTGATTACGATATCATTGCTCTGGGCATCGCCGACGATGTTGAGATTGCCGGTGCCCCAGCCGCTGATGGTTACCGTCCCCGCGGGGACAGACCGATCCTCGAGGCGTTCGACGGACAGCAATAGCCTTTGGTTCATGAATCCTCCTTGTGCCTGCCTTGTGGGAATGCGAGTCCTTAGGCTATGCTAACTAATTGGTAACTCCGCGCCAACAACGGTGCTCGGCCCCCTCGCCAAAGCGTCAGAAGCGAATGGACGCGGCTCCTCGATGTCCTGATGGTGTACGTCGGACTTCAGCGTTGGCTTGCTCATGCCTGGGTGCGGCACGCGTAACATCACGAAGCGCAGTGCGTTCCTCTGCGCTCAACGGCGTAATCCGCGGCTTATTTTTCATCAAGCCAAGCTAAGGACGAATGCGGCTCTAGCAGTCGTAGCTGAGCGGGCTGCTGGCATTTTGTTCTTCCAGTTGCCGTTAGCCTAACTTGGTTACACGCTGCACTGGGAATCCAGTGGCAGACTACCGAAAGGCGGGCCGACGCTTGCTTCAGGGGCACAGTTCGCTCATCTGGCTCGTGGCCACAAAGTTTCTCGACGAGGCAAAGTCTTTGCCAAGAGCGGTGCGCAGGATGATTGGCTCCTGGGAGCTATAATGAATGCGGTTGATGGCGTGGGAGGGCATCTTCATGAGTGTTGGCCAGGGCGGCGGGCGCAACCCAGGCTTAGAGGCAGCTAACGCGACGCAGGCAAATGCGGGCTGGCGTCCCAATTCTGCCGAGATGTCGTTGGCCTCTGCGTTGGGAGACACTCAGGAGCAGGAAATCGCACCTCGACCAGTAAATTGCGATGGCGCCGCTCCAGTGTCGGTTCCTGACGCGAGCGGGGTTGGCAGCGCCATAGGGCCGACGCCTGCAGCGAAACGAACCGCGGCTGATGCTCCCAGGGCAGACGTGTCGCAAGATTCGCATGCCGAGGTTGGCGTAACGCGGTCTGCTGCGCCAGTGGCGCTGCCGAGGCAGGAAATGCCCCAAGGGGCGTCTTCCCAGGAGAAGGGGGAAGACGACCAGGCAGCGACCGCAAGCGCGAAACCGAAAAGGCAGTGGCGTTGGTGGTTGTTTGCAACTTTGTGCATAATCGCTTTGGTCTTGTCGTTCACGGTTGGGCCACTCGTCATTATCTGGCTCCAGGGCAAAACTGACTTGGCACGGGCGCTTGCGGAGACCGATGCGCTCGATCCGGGTTGGCGTTGGGAGGATCTAGTAGCACAGGTACCGCAGGTGCCCCCTGACCAGAACGGCTGGCCTGTGTTGGAACGCTTTCATCGCGATTACTTTACTGACTATCACCGTTGGCACGGAGATGTGCGTTTTGATACCACGAGACTAGTTGGGGCCAGGGCCAATGAGCGGTTGCCGCAGCAATGGGTGCAGCGCTTGGAGTTATTGCCTGCCCTGATTCCTGACGCGCTGCCGAGGTTAGAGAAAGCCACTCGCTCTCGCGCCATTCACCCACCCTTGCATGGGCCGTTTCGATCCTGGAACGAATATGAAGCAAATCATGCTTTCCCCGCACCTGAGAGCGTTTATCGGATGGTTTGCGAAGTGCTCGGGTATCATGCGTTGCTCTTTGCGGAAAAGGGCCAAATCGAGGAACTGGAAAGGTGCTTATTGGTACATGCCCACCTGGCGGAGCAGATGGCTCCCTACCAGTTGCTACCTTCGTTCCCCCATGGCCTATTCCATTCCCTGGAACCCGTGAATCTGCTATTCACAGTTCGTTGCTCTCTCAATCGCGTTGTGCTGTCCGAGAGGACTTTAGCGCGTGTCCAAAGCGTGCTGGAAAGTTTTGACTTTGACTCACTCAGCCTCCAACTGATCCGTTCAGAACGAGCGCGCTTTCACCAACTGCTCACGCTTCTGGAAACTGACGCTGAAGCCTGGCGGCAGTGGCTCAAACGCAGGGACAGACATCACATAGACCTAGAGATGTTGTTCGCTCGGCTCTTTTTTGAAGGAGATTGGCGCAGCCTCCTCGACGGCTGCGGTTCTCGCCTCGAGGAGCAATTATCGCAGTATCGGATTGCCATCTACGGTTGGCACGCAGAGTGCCTCAGGCTTCAGAACGAATGGTACCAGTTGCAGCAATTATCGCCGCGCGAGCGCTTAGCCAAGTTGGGGCCCACTCCCGTCGTGGACGAGCGTCTCCTGAAGTTGGCAAGGCGTTGGGGTGTCAGTGGGCTGCCTTGCCCGGATGGGGATTATTTGCTGCGAATCAGCTTATCCTGGCAGGCGCGGTTGGCGAGCGACGTGGCAGCGCTGGCTGCGGAACGGTATCGCTTGCGCCACGGCGTTTGGCCCAGGGATTGGTCGGATTTAGTTCCTCCCTTCCTGCGGGAAGCGCCCCGTGATCCCTACGATTGGCCGAACCCACTCAAATTGTCGCACCACGCGGATGGCATCACAATTTATTCGATTGGAAAGGACCTGAAAGACGACGGCGGCCACCATGACCGCGACAACTCCGTCAAGCTGTATAATCCGTCCCAACGTAACATATCTCGCCCCTGAACTGCGGCCCGGCGAGGCTTGGGCTTATGGACACGACGTTGTCGGAGCTGAGCCTGGCTCTAACGGTAGGCCCGCTTCTTTCCAACCGCGATAGCCGCCCCACATGGACCAGACGTTCGTGTAGCCCATTCTCTGCAAGTTATCGGCAGCGAGGGCCGAGCGGTAACCGCCCCCGCAATAGAGCACGATTTCCGCATCGCCATCAGGAATCAGCCGTTCGATATCCCGTTCGATGACACCTTTGCTGAGATGAATCGCCCCTGGGATATGGTCGCGGGCGTATTCGCTTTCTTCGCGCACGTCAATGAGATAAAAACGGTCGCCCCGCCGCAGTTTTTCGCACACTTGCTCGATGGTCAGTTCCCGAATCCGTTGCCGTGCCTCGGCGACTATTCTCAGAAATCGCGGCGAATGCTGTTTCATGACTCCACCTCCGGTGCTTCGGCAAATCGCGGTCGGCTGCGGTTGTTTCGCATGGTATGCGGACGCGGCGAAGTCGCTAAGCCGAAGGTGCTCTCCGGCTCAGATGACCACGTCAATTGGCGGCGTGGTGCGGGGTTTGGAGATATAAAGCAAAAACGTCGGATTCTCGGCATCGAAGCGCAAGGAGTCGAATTGCTGGACGCCTCTGGCGATCTGAATAAGCATCACCTCAACGGGCGGGCCAAAGCGGCGGAGCGTCTCATACATGCGCGTCAAGGTATCCAGCGTGGCCACGTTGATAACCAGCCGACCACCCGGCAGTAGTGCCTCCCAGGCCGCTTCGAGCAGTCGGCTCACTTCTTTCCCCGTGCCGCCGACGAATATCGCATCGGGTCGAGGCAATTCGCGGAAGATGGCGGGGGCGGTGCCGTGAATGGCCCGCACATTCCGCACACCGAAACGCTCACAATTAGCCAGGATGAGATGATAATCGGCTGCGTCTTGCTCGATAGCGAAGACAAGCCCATGCTCGGCCAACTGCGCCGCTTCGATGGCGACCGAGCCCGAACCCGCCCCGATGTCCCACACGGTGCTGGTCGGCTGGAGGTTTAACAGAGCCAGGGCGATGGCCCGCACCTCCGCCTTGGTGATCAGCGACGTCTTCAGTTGGCTTTGTGCAAAGGCCGATTCGGGATTGCCGAAACGACGAAACCCTGCGACCCGATGCGGCGCGGGCACAGGATGGGGCTTGCGTTTGAGAATAAGCACGTTGAGCGGGGCAAATTCCATCTCGGCAATATCGTAGAGTTCGCCCTGAGTAACGCGTTCATTTGGCATCCCCAAATTTTCACACACCGCGGCGGTGAAATAATCTATGCCCCGCTCCAATAGCGCCCGTGCCACCACCGATGGGTTGCACTGCTCCGTGGTGAAAAGGCCTACGGTCTCGGCAGTGCGGATGCGCTCAAGCACCTCTTCTAACGGATGCGTCGCCAAATTGGTCAGATAAGCGTCCTCCCAGCTTTCCTTGATCCGTGCAAAGGCTAATTGCATGGTGCTGACGTGAGGCACAATCTCAAACCGCTCCTTACCCAGGCGGTCGCACAAATACTTGGCCACACCATAAAACAACGGGTCACCACTGGTCAGCACCACGGTCTTGCGCGGCATATGCTGTTGCACCAGCTGGACGAGCCGGGCCAGATCGTTGCCTACGGTAATCGTTTCGGCGGATAACCGTGGCAATAAGGGCAGGACATTATCCGAAGCGAGAATCACCTCCGCTTCTTCGAGCAAACGTCGGGCATGGGCCGTCAGCCCTGCCCAACCATCCGCACCGACACCAACGATATACACCTTATCCCACGTGCCCGCCGACACCGCTCGGTTCCTCCTGTAGCTGGAGCGCTCTATCAGCTGGTATCGTATCCGCCAAAGACGACACGGTTCCGCGACGCCTCAAAGGGTTCAGGATTATGATACAATGGCAAGCAGAAAATAAGACGACTTGGAACTCACCAGGCGCCGAGCACAATTCGCCTGGCCACACGGTACAGCTACGACATGGGTGCCCCGTTGATGACCTGGTCAAAACCGCGGATGAGCGAACCTCTGGATGCGCCGCTGCCGGACATCGTCGGCACCAGCCCCGCGATGCGGCAGGTCTATCGCCTGGTACGCCTGGTCGCACCGACGAAAGCCACCGTGCTCATTGTGGGCGAGACAGGCACGGGCAAAGAGCTGATCGCTAAAGCGATTCACCAACTCAGCCCCCGCGCCGACGGTCCGTATATCCGCGTCAATTGCGGTGCCCTCACGGAAACGCTGCTGGAAAGCGAACTCTTCGGCCACGTCAAAGGCGCGTTTACAGGAGCCGTGGACAACAAAACGGGCCGCTTCGAGGCAGCGCACACCGGCACCATCTTCCTCGACGAAATCTCCAGCATGAGTCCGAAGTTGCAGGTCAAACTGCTCCGCGTGTTGCAGGACCAGGAATTCGAGCGCGTCGGCGACAGTCGCACCATTCGCGTGGACACCCGAGTAATCGCCGCCACCAACGTCCAATTGGAAGCAGAAGTCGAAGCAGGCCGCTTCCGCGACGATTTATATTACCGCCTCAACGTCGTGCCGATTTACCTGCCGCCCTTGCGCGAACGTAAGGACGACATCCCCGCCCTGGCCGAGTTTTTCCTTCGACGTTACTGCCAGGAGAACCAGAAAGAAATCCGCGGTTTCGAGCCGGAGGCGATGGAACTGCTGATGCAGCACGATTGGCCTGGCAATGTCCGCGAACTGGAAAACGACATCGAGCGCGCAGTGGTACTCTGCCAGGGCGACCGTATCACTGCCGAGATGCTTCGCGAGCAATTACACACACCGTATCGCCTGCGCCGACCACGGAACCATCGCGAATCGGTGCGCGAACTGATCACGCGGCTGGTGGAGGCAGGGTTACGCGAGCACGAGGAAGGCTCCGGCAAACTTTACGATTGGCTCGTTGGCGGTCTGGAACGCGAACTGATTGACCAGGTGCTCCGCGAATGCCACTATACCCAAATCAAAGCCGCCGCCCGACTCGGCATCAACCGCAACACGTTATACAAGAAAATGACCGAGTACGGCCTACACCGCCCCGACGAGCACTAGTCATGAATTCCCGCAGTCACACCGGCCGGGAATCTAAGGTTATCTACCTCAGCGGGATGACCGACGAGCACTAGTCATTAATTCCCACAGTCACACTCCCACGCCCATCGCTAATTTGCTCCCTCCAAGCACCTAGCACTTGCCTGAGACACCTAACCGACGGACGTAGGCTATAACTAAATAAGCCCCTTAGCGAACTGGCGTGCCGATATTAGTCTGACTTGGTCTAAGACAAGGTCTTCATGCACAGCATTGACACTAAATAGCCTATCTGACCAACCGGTTAGGAGCAATCTCTAGACATTTGCCTAACATACCGCCCCAACCAAGATTATTAATGGCGCAATATGCCCTTTAGCACGTCGGCTTGCCAGAATATCCCTACATTTGTCCCAGACATCGCCCCGTCGGACAGCGCTATAACTGGACAGGCGCCTTAGTAAATCCGCGCCCCCATAGCTCTAGGTTGGCCTAACATAGGGTCTCTGAGGACATAATTGGGAACTAAAGAGGTCCTTTTGGGCAATCGGGTAGGCGCAATCGTTAGACATTTGCCGAACTCACTGCCGCGAGGCAGATTATTAGTCATGCAATATGCCTTTTAGAACCCCGGCTTGCCTCAAGACCTATATATTGGCCTAAGACATGGCCCCGACGGATGGCACTAATAACTACACAGACGCCCATACGAATCGGTGCGCCATCATCGCTCTCGCTCAGCCTAACACACGGTCTCCGTGGACATAAATAGTAAGTAAACAGGCCCCTTGGCCAATCACGTAGGACGAATCTTTAGACATTTGCCCAACTGACTGCTCCGATGCAGATATGAGTCAACGAACATGCCTATCAGTTCATCTCGTTCCTAGGACTATTTGCGTGCCTCGTGGCTAGCCGCGGGCGTAGCGGTCACTTTTCGCGTTTCCCCCACTTGGCCTGGGGGTGAGGCCAGGGGGGCGTGGTTGGCCGTGGGCGTAGCGGTCACTTTTCACGGTGGGAGCAAACGTGTTCAGTGGGCGGCCGGGTCGGCGCGGTTTTTATAATGGTCTAAACGATGCTGTGGCCGGAAGCGAGCTGCGCTCGGAGTGTCCATGACCACGCGCTATTACGGTCCGCTGGAGCCATGCAGTTATTTGCCGGATCAGACCTGGCGTCTGGAATACGAACTGGTGAACCGCCTGACGCCTGCGGAATACCAGCGTCGTTTGGAGGAGGGCTGGCGTCGCTTTGGCCACTCGTTGTTTCGCAATCGCTGTCCGAAATGTTTTGCCTGCCAGTCGCTGCGGGTGCTGGTCGAGGAATTTCGGCCCAATCGGAGCCAACGGCGTTGCGCCAAGGCGAATCAGGGACTGACCGAGTGTGCGATTACCACGCCGAGCTTATCGCGCGAGAAGTGGCAACTCTACCACCGCTTTCATGCCTTCCAGGCCGAGCATAAGGGTTGGCCCGAGGCCGAGGGATATAGCCGTTTTGCGTATATCGCCTCGTTTGTGGATAACCCGCTGCCCACGGAAGAGTGGCAGTATTACCGCGATGGTCGGCTCGTGGGCGTAGGTTACGTGGACGTGGTGCCGCACGGGCTGTCCGCCATTTACTTCTTTTACGACCCGGATTATCGCCGATATTCGCTGGGAACCTGGAACATCCTGAGCTTAATCGAAGAGGCGCGACGGCGCGGCATGCAATACGTCTATCTCGGTTTTTACGTGCCAGGTTGCCGCTCGCTGGAATATAAGGCGAATTTTCGGCCTTGCGAAGTGCGCCGCCCGAGTGGTTATTGGGAACGGCTTGAAGAGTGCTCCTAGCGTGGCTGGGCGAAGACGACAAGCCAGTCGCCTCGACCGAACCACGGACTGGTGCGGACAATCAAGGCCTGACTGAGCCAACTGGTGCGCCACCAGAGCCGAAGGCGATGCCATCCGCTCCGAGATGGAGCGTAGTCGTGCCAGATTCGCTCGGCGGACTCGCGGAGCCAGGCGGCACAGGCTAACGTGCGGATTCGGCGTATGTGCCAACCCGTCTGTACTAAGCATCGGCTCAGAGTACCTGCGCGAAAGTGGACGCGGCGATGCGGCAAATCCAACCCACGCCACAGGCTGCCAAATGTGAGGAAACCGGCGCTGTCGAGGTTTGGCACGGCGAGCAGGAGCCAACCGTTGGGATGAAGTAATGTATGCCAATGCTCGAGAATCTGCCGGAGCGACTCCTGGCGCTCGAACCAATCGTAGGCCGTGATCGCGGCGATCTGGTGGCGGCAACTTTGAGCCAGTTCATCCAGCGCGCCGAACACAGCCAGGCCACCGCGGTCATACCAGGCCGCTGGTATCTCCGACGGCCGCTCATTCCAGGCAAGAACCTGCCAGCCGCATGGGCGTACCTGAGTCAGCCAAGCCATATCCAGCGGACCGAAGTGTAGTAACCAGTTGCCGGCGGCAGACGGTCGCGGCAGCGTGTCAGCGAGATGAGCATGGACCGGGTCTGGCTTCCCTGGATTGGTGCCTTGGGGCGATTGGCCGTGGTTCTGTGGCAATGGATTCGTGTACCACGTGGCACAAGCTCGACATTGCACGACGGCGTAGAGGCGTGGTTCAGATTCGTGCCAACTCGGTGCCTGCAAGACAGTATCGGCCTGGTCGTTGCCACAAACGGGGCAGGGTACGTCGTACCAGGTCGGCATCGCGATCGGCGTTGTTAAGCTTTCTCGTCGCGCCAGGGCCTCATAACGTGCGATCATGGGAATCATCCATGCCTTTGTTAACTCGATCTGCTGCCGCAATGCAGGCTGCTATAACTTCGGAGCACGTTCTCGGTCAAGACAATCCCCGGCGTGCCTGAATCGGTTCCGCCTGCTATGATATGTGCATGCTTCACGGAACCGCGAACCATCGGGAAAAGTGGCTGGTTACAGGCGCGACGGGCTTCATTGGCAGCCATGTCGTCGAGGCGCTGGTGCAACGGCACCAGGCTGTGGTGGCGTTGGCGCGGCCAGCGAGCGACGTCTCGGCCCTGGAAGCATGGGGAGTCGAAATTGTCCGCGGCGATCTGGGCGACGCTGCCGCACTGGAGCGGGCGTGCAGGGACGTGCAGATCATCGTGCACTGCGCAGCGCGCGTCGGGGATTGGGGGCCTGTAGACGACTACCGTCGCGTCAATGTAGAGGGCTTACGCCAGTTGCTCGAAGCAGCGCGACGCCAGCCCATCCGTCGTTTCATTCATATAAGCAGTTTGGGCGTCTATGCGGCTCGTGATCATTACGGTACCGATGAAAGTGAACCGTTGCCGGAACGGCACATTGACGGCTATACGCAAACGAAGGTTGAAGCCGAACGTTTAGCGCGGCAATATCTGGAACAATACGCGGTGCCGATC
>JANWVZ010000126.1 GCA_025056555.1 Gemmatales bacterium
GAGCTACCGCGGCGCGTTTTTGCCTGTGCACAATATGAGTTCGGCGTGGACATCAGTATGACAGGTATATTGGAATTTGGCGAAGGGAGGACGGCTAGCTTCGATTGCAGCTTTGTTTGGCCGTTTCGCCAAGCCTTGGAAATCGTAGGCACGCGGGGACGGATCCGCATTCCCGACATGTGGCTGCCCCCTGATCCTGCGGTGTTTGTTGTGGAAACCGAAGACGGTTACGCGGCAGAAATCGCCGTAAGTGGGGTGAACCAGATCGCCGCCATGTTGGACGATTTTTCCCAAGCGGTTCTTCACCAACGCTCACCCGAACCTTCCCCCGAAAACGCTGTTCAGGTCATGCAGGTCTTAGACGCGTTGCGGGAATCGGCCCAAGTTGGTCAGCCGATTATGGTTCGTTAGGCACCTGCGTCGAAGCCAGCGGCGGACTGACAGAAATATCCAACACAACCTTTCGTCCACCCGCGGCTGCAAGCACCGTCTGCTGGGCTACCTGCTTGCAATAATAGCTGGGCACGCTCCCGATCACGACCACCTGATGCTCGTCCTCCTCGACTTTGAGTTCGCGCAACGATGGCAGACCGGTCTTCCACAAGGCTTTCTTGACTACTCCAATCCCGACCCCTGTTCCCGTGCTAACCATCCTCAGACCCTCCTTTGCGGCAGACTGCGTGGATTCCGATCCCGCTCCTATTGGCATTGTGAACGGGCGGATGCGAATGTCAAGGGGCGGGGCGCAAAAATTTTTGTCGGGGCGTAACGGAGAGTTAGCTGCAAGGTCTAGTTGCGACCACCAGTTTGTGGGCACGGGGTGTGGAGAGCCGGAGCTTACAGGCGCAACCACTCTGCCAAGCGAGGGGCGTATTTGACAATCACGCCTGCAAAAACAACGGCCACCATGCTCATGAGCTTGATCAGAATGTTCAGAGAGGGCCCCGAGGTATCCTTGAAGGGATCGCCCACAGTGTCGCCGACGACACCTGCCTTGTGCGCATCGGAACCTTTGCCGCCATAGTTACCGGCTTCGATGTATTTCTTGGCGTTGTCCCAAGACCCGCCTGCATTGGCCATGAAGACGGCCACCGCGAAACCGCAGGTCAAGCCGCCAGCTAACAATCCCATCAGTCCGCTGACATCCAACAACAACCCCAAAGCCATGGGGACAATTACGGCGAGTAATGCGGGGAGAACCATCTCCCGCTGGGCGCCGGCAGTGGCAATGCTGACACAAGTGGCATAATCGGCGCGTGCGCCCGGGTCTTCAAGCAAGCGCAGTTCGCGGAATTGTCGTCGGACTTCCTCGACCATCCGCGAAGCTGCTCGCCCCACGGCTTTCATCGTCAGCCCGCAGAAGACAAACACCATAAGCACGCCGAAAAACGCCCCAACCAGAACCTTCGGATTCATCAAATTGATGCGATAAAACTGCATGAAATCGCCTAACGTGGCGTCCTTGACCCGTTTCAAATATATCACGGGATTAATCACTGGGATATTCGGGTCGTGGAACGCCGCAATCTCCTTATCGGTTGCCCGCCGCAGCTTACCGCCTTCCAAGACGTACGGCTCAGTCTTCTCGCCGCCGCTCACCTGGATGTAGGCCGGATAAAATCCAGTTTCCGGGTCGGGCCGTTCCGTCTTTTGGGCATATTTTCCGAAGCCGATCGCGCGAATTTCACCCAGCGCCATCTCGGGATGCTGCTGCACAAAGGTGGTTACTTCCCGTTCGATCCCGACACGCACCTCTTCAATGAACGCGGCCAACAAGGCCAATGCTGTGAGTGCAGCCGAGCCGATAGCGAAACCTTTGCCCGTGGCGGCTGTGGTGTTGCCCAGGGCGTCCAAGGCATCGGTCCGTTCCCGCACGTAAGGAGGCTGATGCGTCATCTGAGCATTACCACCAGCGTTGTCGGCAATCGGACCATATGCATCCGTGGCCAACGTTACACCTAACGTCGCCAACATTCCCACAGCCGCGAAACCGACGCCGTAAAGCCCCAGCGCGGGATAACTGAAACCCCCCGCTAAGCCGTAGGCCAAAATAGTGCCCACCCCGACAATCGTAATCGGTGCCCAGGCGCTGAGCATTCCCTGAGCCACGCCGCCTATGATGGTCGTCGCAGGGCCTGTCAAACACTGAGTCGCCAGCCATTTAGTCGGCTCATACTCGCTGGAAGTGTAGTATTCGGTAAACCAGCCGATCAGCACACCCGCCAACAGTCCAACGGCCACAGCCCCGAAAATCCCTGGCCAGATAGCAAATTTCCCCGCACCGCTGGAAACTTCCAAGCCCCCCAGCACCAGCCATATCACCAGAAGGCTCGCTACGAAAATCAGCCCGCTGGCGCCCCAAACGCCTCGCCGCAATGCCCACAATAAGTTGCGTTGCGTGGCGCCTTCCTCGGTCTTGACGAAGTAAATGCTGAGAATGGACAGGGCAATACCTATTCCCGCCAAGACCATCGGCGCGGAAACCAATCGAATGGCCGCTTCCACCTGCTCCGAAAAGGTTGCTAATCCGAGCACACTGGCCGCGGATGCTCCCAGAGCTGCCGTGGCCAGAATCGAGCCGCAGTAACTTTCGTACAAATCGGCGCCCATGCCGGCGACGTCGCCCACGTTATCGCCCACGTTATCCGCAATGACCGCGGGGTTCCGAGGATCGTCTTCGGGAATGTTGGCCTCGGTCTTACCGACTAAGTCCGCTCCAACGTCGGCCGACTTGGTGAAAATACCGCCGCCGACGCGGGCAAACAGCGCCTGCGTACTCGCCCCCATGCCAAAGCACAGCATGACCACGGTAATTTGTTCGATAGTCATCGGTTGAATAATTCCCAGTGCGGGCAACAACCAGACCAGCAACAGGAACCACGCCGTGATGTCTAGCAGCCCCAGCCCGACCACAACGAGTCCCATCACCGAACCTGCGCGAAAAGCGATCTGCAAGCCGCGATTCAGCGATTCTTTCGCGCCTTGAGCGGTGCGGCTGCTCGCCAGTGTAGCCGTGTTCATCCCGAAAAACCCTGCCAAACCACTGAAAAACCCACCCGTCAGAAAGGCAAACGGCACCAAAACATGCTGTTGTTTCAAGCCGAACGCTTGCCATGCCAAAAGCAACACCAGCACCACAAACACGATGGCCACAACATAATACTGCCGTTTCAAATACGCAAACGCCCCCTCCCGCACATAGCTGGCGATCTTCTGCATCTGCTCGTCGCCCGGATCGGCAGCCAGGATTTCTCGGTAAAACTTGTAGGCAAACACCAACGCCAACACCGACCCCGCAGGTGCTAACCACCAGTACCACGGTAGCGCGCCTAATCCTAGCATTTCCACTGCCAGCACTGCTTTCCCTCCTGAGCCTACTCACCAAGTCTGGACTGAGCCTCTCTTTACCCTGTTGACCCGGTGCCATTCCCGTCCATTAGCTACCGGGACAATCTATCTGATGCACCGTGTCTGCAATAATTCTTTCCCATCATACGATCTACTAATACTGCGACAAGTCAAGCAACCACCAAGAAGTAAGCGTTGCCATCGCAGATTTCCGTCCTTACCGATGATGCCCTGAGTTATCGCAAAAACTTTACCTCAATACTTCTGAGGACGCGACCATCGTGCTCTTACAAACGCTGCTATTACGGCGAATTATTCGGAAAGAAGGGTTGTCCCAGGGGCATAGGCTTCCGTTCGTCCCTGAGTTGAAAATCCGGTCTTCGCCTTTCTGAATAGTTCCAGCAATCGTAGTCTCTGTTGTCCTGCGAGACAGGCAGGCCATGATCAGGTCTGGAGAGTTCAGCAGGACATCCTGCATTCGCGGAGAAATGATCGACTATTGCCTACCGCTCACAAACAACTCGAAGTCGTTGGCCGAAAAGCGGTTCCGATGCTCAAGGACAACAGCAGAATATATTCGCAATCCGATCCCGAAAGAACTCATAAACTTCCCCGGTTCCATGGAACTTCCGTGATGCTCGTTCGTGCTTTCGGATTCATAAAATAGCTGCCGGAGAAACGAATATGTCGCGTGTGGCCCCCAACAACGATTGGCGACAACGCACATGGATTGTGCTGGCCGCGTATAACGAAGCCAGCCGACTCGGCGCGGTGCTGGCAGAGGTTTGCGCACGCTATCCTCAAGTGGTGGTGGTGGACGACGGTTCGCGCGACGGCACGGCAGAAATAGCCCGGCAATATCCCGTATGGTTATTACAACATGCGGTGAATCTCGGACAAGGAGCCGCTCTCCAGACTGGAATAACGTTTGCGCTGCGGTGCGGTGCCGAGATCGTGGTGACCTGTGACGCAGATGGTCAACATCAGGCCAGCGACATTGAGCGGCTGGTGGCTCCCATCCTTGAAGACCGCGCGGACGTGGTGTTGGGCTCCCGTTTCCTGGGAGAAGCGGTCAATATTCCGCTGCTGCGGCGGCTGGTGTTACGTCTGGGTGTGTGGTTCACGCGTTGGACTACCGGTCTGGCTGTGACTGATACCCATAACGGTCTTCGCGCCTTGCACCGACGCGCTGCCCTCGCGCTACGTATTCGCCAAAATCGCATGGCCCATGCCTCCGAGATCCTGCACCAGATACGGCAGCAGGGCTGGCGTTATTGCGAAGTCCCAGTCACCATCCGCTATGACGCTGCCACTCTTGCGAAGGGACAAAGCACTTGGAACGCTTTGCGAATTGTGGGCGAACTGTTCCTGGGTTGGTTAGTAAGATAGAATAACATGAGCCAGTCTTGCGCCGAGGTAAGAAGATTATGATCGAAGTGCGGCTGACAGTGCTGAACGGACCAGAGCCGCAGATGTTTGCGTTGCGTCCGCCTGAGGTCGTAATCGGACGGGGGCTGGAGTGCGACTTTCGGATTCGTGCCCGCGCGGTCAGCCGGCGCCACTGCCGTATCGTTTTTTACCCCACGCATGTAGCCATTGAAGACCTGAACAGCACCAATGGCACCTTTGTCAACGGGCAACGAGTAACCGCTGGGGTGGCACTGAAATCGGGCGACATCATCCGAGTCGGCACGGCTGTGTTCCGCGTAGAGCTGGTGGCACCTGCGCATGGTATGTCGGCCGCGGGAGAGTCGGTGAGCCACGCGCCTTTGGTAGCCCCAGGTGTCGAGGATGAGCCGCCTTCAGTTTTCGTCAAACTTAAGGATCAACCGCCGGGCGAGGTTCCGCCCCCGACTCGCTAACGGAAACCACGTGCCTGAAGATCACACCCTCTCGGCGATTGAATTCTCCGAAAAGCTCAATCCGAAACT
The DNA here is from genome assembly GCA_025056555.1 of Gemmatales bacterium. GTDB lineage: Bacteria > Planctomycetota > Planctomycetia > Gemmatales > HRBIN36 > HRBIN36. The sequence goes on from JANWVZ010000126.1 coordinate 5,280, forward strand.
CAGCGAAGAAGCCGCGCCCGCTTTGCTTTAATATCTCGATACACTCCAGAAACTGCACTATGCCTCCGTGGAGGACCACCTGGATTGAAATGTTCCATGCACCAAGGCTTTCTCAAGCAGCGCGACGAAATCCACTGTGCGCACAACACAATGCTGGAACGTTTGTGAATATCAAACTGGCCTCATCTAGCATCCCTCTTTGGAAACGCATCCTTGCAGTTGTCCGCCACACCAAACCAGATCGCTAAACTGCGAAATTGGAAGTCTCAGCCAACCCGAATCGGTTTACTGACCCCTGGAAGCCAGCGAAGCCATGACTCTGAAGGAGGCGATGCCATGTCGGGGATAACACGACGGCAATTTCACCAGATGGTGGCCCTGGGAGCAGCCCCGCTTTTCGTTCCCGCCAGCGTGCTCGGCAACCAGGCACGGGCACCGGCCAGCGAGCGAATCACTCTCGGCGTGATTGGAGTGGGTACTCAAGGACGCGGCTTGACCGCAGGCTTTCTCGGCATGAAAGATGTCCAGGTGCTGGCCGTTTGTGATGTTGACACTAATCGCCGGGAATACGCGCGCAAGATGGTGGATGACCGTTACGCCGCCCAGGTGAAATCGGGCCAGTATAAGGCGTGCACTGCGCACAACGATTTCCGGGAACTCCTGGCCCGCAAGGATTTGGATGCGGTGGTGATTGCCACTCCCGACCACTGGCACGCTATTCCGGTCCTGGAGGCGTGTAAGGCAGGCAAGGACATATACTGCGAGAAACCACTCTCGCTGACGATTCACGAAGCCCGCCTGATGCTTGAGGCCGTGCGGAAATATGGCCGTGTGTTCCAAACGGGCAGCCAGCAACGTTCGAGCCGTGAGTTCTGGATCGCGTGTGGACTGGTGCGTGCCGGACGCATCGGTTCGCTCAAAGAAGTGCATGTTAATGTCGGTGGGCCCAGCCGACCGTGTGATTTGCCCGAAGAACCGCTCGAACCTGGCCTCGACTGGGATCGCTGGCTAGGTCCCGCTCCACAGCGACCGTATCACTCTGTACTCAGCCCGCGCGGCGTGCACAAACATTTCCCCGCTTGGCGTAATTACAAAGAATACTCCGGCGGCATGATGACAGATTGGGGGGCCCATCATTTCGACATCGCCCAATGGGGAATCGGCGCCGATGAGTCCGGACCCGTCGAGATCGTGCCCCCGCCGGTGCCCTGGCCCAAGACCGAGAAAGGCGTTCGCTTTGTGTATGCCAACGGCGTGGTGGTAGTACACAGCAGCGAATACGCCCCGGGCAGGCCAGTAAATGGCGTAGCCTTTCTGGGCAGCGAGGGCAAGATTTTTGTTAATCGCGGCTATCTCGCCAGTGAGCCGGCGGAACTGATCAAGACCCCCGACGTCGAAAAAATCATCACCCTGCCTCGTTCGACCAATCATTTGCGCAACTGGATTGATTGTATCAAGAGCCGCACGCGTCCTATTTGCGATGTCGAAATCGGTGCCCGGTCCGTTACGGTGTGCCATCTCGGCAACCTGGCGTACTGGCATCACCGAAAGCTCCGCTGGAATCCGAAGACTTGGCAATTCGAAGGCGACTCCGAAGCGAATGCCTGGCTGGACCGAACACGGCGCGACACTTATCAACTGCCGCAGATTTGAATTTATCGCTGGTATTCGCTCTTACTCAGTTGGCCCACTCGATACTTCCGACTCAGGTGCTTCCGTCTTTCCGTGCAATCGTGGCGAGCTCAGCTTAGTTATCCGATGGTAACTCGCTAATTGGCGCAAGCGACAGCTAAGGGGTTTATTCAGCAATCCAGCGGGACTTTTTCAGCGTTGCCCGAATTTAGCCGCATTAGCAATCCCGCACTAAGAGGGCAACCCAGGGGTTTGTGGGCATCCTCGGACTTCGAGGACAGTGCAGGCGGACCCGCGTTTGCCGCAACTCACGGGCGGAGGCCTGTTGAAAAACCAAGCTGCATGTTGGGTTCCAAGGTCAGGAAGACGTGGGGCCAGGAGGAATCAGCCGGCCGATGGCATAGTATTGGAAGCCGTATTGCAGAACGACACGAGGTTCATACAAATTGCGGCCGTCAAAAATAACTTTCTGCCTCATCAGCCGACCCATGTGAGCGAAGTCAGGATTGCGGAACTCCGGCCACTCAGTTACGATAGCTAAACCATCGGCTCCTTCCAGAGTCGAGTAAGGTTTGTCGCAGTAAGTAAGACGGTCGCCGTATAGGCGACGAACATTGGGCAAAGCGGCAGGATCATGGACGCGGAGGGTGGCACCTTGAGCCAGCAGTTCCTCAAGTAACACCAGGGCGGGGGCTTCACGGATGTCGTCCGTACGCGGCTTGAACGACAAGCCCCACACAGCGATTACTTTTCCCGCCAAACTGCCATAATGGCGGCGCATCTTCTGCAAAAGAATCCGCTTCTGTCGCTCGTTGACTTCAAGAACCGCCTCCACGATCCGCAGCGGTTGACCATGTTGCCGCCCCAGCGATGCCAGCGCCGCCAAATCCTTGGGAAAACAACTGCCACCAAACCCCACTCCGGGATGGAGGAACTGGAAACCAATGCGTTTGTCATAGCCAATGCCTCGGCGAACATCATTGATGTCGGCACCGAGCAGTTCACACAGATTGGCCATTTCGTTGATGAAGCTGATCTTCGTCGCCAGCAGGGCATTAGCCACGTACTTAGTGGCTTCGGCACTTTCCGGGGACATGACCAGAAACGGCTGACCTGCCCGAAGAAACGGCGCATGCAGTTGCTCCAGCAGGCGTGCGGCACGCTCGCTATGCACCCCCACGACCACGCGGTCGGGTTTCATGAAGTCTTCCACCGCTGCGCCTTCCTTGAGGAACTCGGGATTGCTGGCCACCTCGAGAGCCCGTCCAGCACGCTCGTGTAACCGTCGCATCAGGCGCCGGTTGGTACCCACCGGCACCGTGCTTTTGATCACCAGCAATTGCTCGCTAGTAACGCTCTCCGCTAATGCGTCGCCAACGGACCAAAGGCTGGATAAGTCGGCTTGGCCATCGGGTAAAGGCGGAGTCCCGACGCAGATGAAAATGACCTCGGCCTGCCGTATTGCTTCGGCCAGATTCGTGGTGAAACGCAAACGCTCCTCACGGAGATTATGCTTGACCAATTCTTCCAGGCCAGGCTCGTAAATGGGCACTTCGCCCTGTCGCAATCGGGCAACTCTTGCCTCATCTATATCCATGCCCGTCACATCGTTGCCACTTTCCGCCAGGCAACTGGCGGTTACTAAGCCCACGTAGCCCATGCCGATCACCGCCACGCGCATAGCTTTACCTCCCGCTGCTCTGCCTGCGACCCGGCGCCTTGGCTCAGCATTTGGCCAACTTCACGTCAGGCTTCCCCGATTTCCTGACGATGCTGATCCCAGGTCACTACCCCGGAGACTCAGGCATCCTTGGTTGTTGCCAGTACTGGGGAGCGTGTAGTACAAGGATAGCCTACGCTGGCACTGCAGTGGCGGCCGATTCACTGGCCGGTTTGCGATGTTCCTTCTCGGTTTTTTGCCTCAGGTACGCTTCCAGAAACTCATCTAACTCGCCATCCAGTACACGTTGCACTTGCGCGGTTTGTACGCCGGTGCGGACATCCTTGACCAGGGTGTACGGATGCAGGATGTAATTGCGAATCTGGTAGCCCCAGGCCACTTCGCCCTTTTCATCGTATTTCTTTTCGATCTCAGCACGCCGTTTCTGCTCTTCGAGGCGGAGTAGCTTGGCTCGCAGGATTTTCCAAGCCATTTCTTCATTGCGGTGCTGGCTGCGCTCCGAGCGGCACTCCGCCACAATGCCGGTGGGTATGTGAATGAGACGGACCCCACTCTGCGTCTTGTTCTGGTGCTGCCCGCCGGGACCGCCGGCGCAAAACGTCTGGCGTTCCACTTCGTCGCGGCGAATGGTGATCTCCGGGGTTTCCTCGATTTCCGGCATGACATCTACTGCGGCAAAGGAGGTGTGGCGTTTGGCTTCGGCGTCGAACGGACTGATCCGCACCAATCGGTGCACGCCCGTTTCTCCTTGCAACCACCCATAAGCATAGTCACCCTCGATGAACAAGGTCGCGTTGCGGATTCCGCCCTCTTCATTGGCTACCTCATCTACCAATTGCACCTCATAACTGTGCCGCTCAGCCCAGCGCTTGTACATCCGCAATAACATTTGCGCCCAATCGCAGGCATCTGTGCCACCCGCACCAGCCTGTATTCGGACGTAGGCGCTGCACGCATCAAACTTACCCCTTAACATCGCCTGCAATTGAAACTCGTTCATCAGCCGACCAACCCGATGCACCTCGCGCTGGAGTTCGCCCTCCAACGAGGGATCTTCCCGCGTCAAATCCACCAGCGCTTGCAAGTCGGCCAGGCTTCGTTCCAGTTCTTCATAAGGTTTCAACAAGGCATTCAACGGTTTCAATTCAGCAATCGTCCGCTGGGCCTTTTCGGGGTTATCCCAGAAGCCCGGAGCGCTCATCTGCGCTTCTAACCGTGCGCGCTCAGCCAGCTTGCTCGGGATGTCAAAGGCTATCCCGCAGCTTGGTCAGTTCGTTGGCTAATTCCTCAACCCGACGCTGCAATTCCGGATTCAACACGTCTTCTCCCTCCTCTTTGGATGTGACAGACTAACAGATTATACCGTTCCCGTCAACATTTGGCTCTGTCTGGCGCTCTTGATAGAGATGCACGAACCTCTGACTCACCATCGCGACCAGAGCATCCGTCATTGCGGTTCCGCTTAGCACTTTTCGACGGACTTGCTCAGAAACTGGCCCGCTCAGGGCCATAATTCTCAGACTTCGCCGGGGCATCCAGTGGCAACCAACTTCACTTCGACGCAGTCATTGCCTTCCATGAAGCCGTCAAACCTTTGGCCGAGTTGGTTCGTCATATATGCGCGTGTGTGCAACGAACGTATAGCCTGAAAATGAAACGTCTTACACAGGAGAATCACCGATGCGGAAGAAGCTGATTTGGGCGGGAGCGGTGCTGGGCGCAGGACTCAGCCTGC
>JANWVZ010000127.1 GCA_025056555.1 Gemmatales bacterium
TAACGGCCTGGATAACAGGTCGCACGCCGTCAAGCACCACTTCACTAAAGGTTCTTTCCTCAAAGGTAGTAACCGCGGTATTGTTGCCGGCATCGTGAATGGAAGTCCCGGCAGGAAGATGCAGCGAGCCGACGACGCGGAGAGAGCCGAGGTCGGTTGAAGCCACCGTGTAAACGAATTGCAAGGTGTTCGGGTCGATTTGGCTATGGTAATGGGCAACGCGCGCCTGAGTGCCGACGCTCAGCCCCAACTGCGGTACCGCGGAGCCGCTGTTAGCCACCTGGACGGGTTCATCAAAGACGACCTGCAGGAACAATTGGCTTCCCGAGCCATACTGGCCAGGCGCGGGTCCCAAGACCCGGACGACGGTAGGGGGCACTTGATCAATGCGGAGGTGGTTCGTCAAGGGTGCGGCAAAACCTAAGGCTGCGGGTCGGTGATCGCTGGCAGCAAGGATACTGCCCCCATGCAGGTAGATCGGAGCCTGCAAGACGATACCCTCGGGGGCGTGATCGTCGTGTTGGACTACGTAGGAGAAGCTCAGCGTGTCAGTGCCGCTGCCACTGTGATAATTGGCCCAGCGTCGAATACCGCCCACCATGAGAGCCAGGCGGGGTGTCCCCGATACGATTACAGGCTCGTCGAACTGCACGGAAAAGGTGAGCGTGTTCCCCTGGCGGTAGTATTGCGGATAGTACGGATAACCCGGGGCTTGGACGCTGAGGATACGCGGCCCGGTAGCGTTGACGAGAATCCCCGCTGTTTCCGCCTCGAGGCCCAGGAACGCTGCATCGTGCCCCGCGCCGTCCTGAATGCGGTAATCGCCTAGGTCGAGTTCTCCAGGTTCAAAAGTGATGCCATCCGAGTCCGCATCAGCGGCGCGCACAGTATAGCGAAATACCAGCGAGTCCGTGCGCGAGCCGGAGACGTATTCGGCATAACGGGTTTCCGCGCCGATGCGCAGCGGCAGTCGCGGCTTTTCCCCCTGGCCCCGCACGAAGACTCTCTCGTCGAAGCGGACGGTAAACTCGAGCACGTCGCCGGCATGGTAAACTCCCGGGCTGGGCAGCGTAATGCTGACGATCCGTGGCGCCCACAAATCGGCCGCCCAGAGTTCTACGCCCTGAGTCCCGTCGTTGGCCGCGAAAAAGAGCGTACCGCCGTGGAACAGCCCCGGAAACCGGTCTCGCATGCCCAAATGCCCCAAATTTAGGAAACCACTGTTAGAACCAGGCCGAATATCACGAACAAGGTGTTGGACGCTGATATACTCCGATTCGAGCAATCTGGCGCCCCAGAGTTCGGTGCCCAAGTCGGCATGGCGTCCTAGAAAGAAAATCTGGCCATAGGGCGTGGGCACGGGCTGCGAGGCAATTCGGTCCAGACGGTGCGGACTCTCCAGGTCGCGGAGCATTGCGATAATCGCCGCGCCGTCGGTCAGGAAGTGCCCATCGGCCGTTTCCACGAACAGCCAGCGGTCCGAGATTGGGCTGAAGTTCAGCCTTTGGGGATGATAAGGGAAGGAGCCCAGACGTGGTACGGAATAGGTGGTTGACTCACTGCCTTGGCTAGTCCAAAGTCGCCCTCGGTGGGATGACTCCTCGATTACGAAAAAGAGCCGTTCATTATGGACTAGCAAATCGCGCGGGTGGCTGCTCTCGTAACCGGCTCGGATGTCCTTGACGAGCACTGTGCCGCTCGAAGTCCCGTCGCTCTTGAACAATTCCACGCCGGAACCGCCGTTATTTGCAGGAAAGAATAAAGTGCCCTGGTAGTTGGCCATATTGATTCCCGGTCCCGGATTTGGGATGGAAGAACTTGGACCGCTGAGGATGTCGCGGACAAGTACAGTGCCGGCTGAGCTCCCATCGCTTTTCCATAGTTCCCGACCGTGTTCGTTCGTGACCGCGGAGAAATACAGTGTCCCGTTGACGTTAGTCAGGTGTGCGATGAGCTCCGCCGACAGCGGGCCGGTGCCGAAGTTGCGGAGCATGACGGTGCCACCAGAAGTGCCATCGGTCTTCCACAATTCAAACCCGCGCGATTCGTGCCACAAGGTGAAATAAAAATACGAACCCCCCACTAGGGCAGTTTCGAGGATCTGTCCAGAATCGGAGCCGGGCACTAAATCGCGCACGAGCTGCGTGCCCCCGTGGGTACCGTCTGTTTTCCAGAGCTCAGCCCCGTGGCTGCCGTCATTGGCCACGAAGTAAATGTTTCCACCAAAAGTCGTCAGCAGTCTGATGAAACCGTTCCCGCGGCGGTGAATGTCGCGGATCAGTCGTGTAGAAGCGGCGGTGCCGGTAGTGCACCACAACTCCCGGCCATAACTCGGATGTGTGGCCGCGAAATAAAGAGTATTACCGATACTGAGCAGTGGTTCAGGTAGCGCACTGGCTCGGCCCGGCGCCAGATCAACCACTAGCCGCGTTCCTTCGCCGGTGCCATCGGTGCGCCACAGTTCCTCCCCGAATTGATCCGTGTAAGCGGTGAAGTAAAGCGTGTCGTTGGCGACGATAAATTGACGTGGTACGCTACCGAGCGTCGTCCCGCCGTCGGGCTGTATGTTTCGCACCAGGAAGACAGACGGCGTAGTCCTTTCTTCCAAGACTTCCAGCTTTAGGCGATACCCCAGATTATCCGATCTTCGATGCCGAGAGGATTTTTGCTTGGGAAACGACCATCGCTTCCCGTACGGCAAAATCCCATCGAACATGACTCAGCCTCCATCCAAGCATCCGAATAAGCCTGGGAGCCTTCCCGATACTCCACGAGCAAAGCCGCGTAGCTTTTCGGAAGTCCGCACGTTCGACGAACTCCCGAAGCCTGACTTCGACAAAAATGACTCGATTTTACAGACTCAATTGCAGCGCACAAGCTCAAATGTCCGGCGCAGCATGCAGCCTCGGGGCGAGCGGAATAGTTCCTGCGCAACATCAGAGCTACATGGCTCAGCGTCGGCGAATCCAAACCAATAGTGCTAAGCCCACTACGCCGAGCAGTGCGTTTCCCATCCACATGCCGTAACGCGGATCCAACTGCCCTTTCTTACCCATGTTGATACCAAACATCATGAGCGGATAGTACGTCAGCACGATGGGCAGAAAGCAGGTGACGAAGCTGCTTAGATAATCGCGGCGATGAAACCAGATGCCCACGGCAGAGCCGATAAGGACGAAAAAGATACAACTGCTGGCCAGCGCCGGCCGCTGGGCCAGTTCGGTTCGCAATTCGTTCACCGTATTACGCAGGTATTCCAAGTGAGCCTGCTTTTGTTTGAGGCTGGGCGAGGTATTCGCATCGTCACCGCGCGCCAGGGCTTCATGTAGTTGACGCGAGACGACGCTCTGCTCATAGAGAATGCTCGCGAGTCTGTCGCGGATTTGGCGATTGGTCATTTCGCGAGGGCGTTGCGTGCGTCGCAGTCCCGTCGGCGGCAGGGGAACGGGCAAGACCTCCTCATCAAAAGCGAGGCGCACTTCGCGCGGCCCCTGATAATCACGGACGATTTCCCCTTGCACCATGTACACCCGCAGCACTTCTTCCTGCATATCTACCTGCAGCTCCGCCTCGCGAGCCACGGCAATAATCTCATCACGGCCTTGAGCATCCCGTCGCACAAAGGTAGGCGAAATCAGCCGACGCCCCTGGACTTCCTTGACCCAGATGGCATAGCCTAACTTCGGTTCGTTGATCCGTCGGTCGCGCCGCAGCCGCGCGTAGAGCCATTCTTCCACATCCTCCAGGATGATGCTGCGCAAACGATGGTGCAACCGCGGAATGGTGTCGCCGACGAGCAAGAACAGTCCCGCGGAGCAAGCCACACCTAAGACGAAGGCGGGCCATATCACGCGTGTGGCCGGAATACCCGCCGCCTTGAGCGCGGTAATTTCGTTATCATGGGCCATCCGCCCATACACCACCGCCACCGCAAACAGGCAGGTGGCCGGCACCGTATAGGGCAATAACCCGGGCACCAGTAACGGCACCAGGCGGAGCGTCTGTTCCAAGGCTAAGCCCTGCTGTGTCGCTTCCTGGACAATACCTACTAACACCAGCACACTGGTAATCGCTACCAACCCCAAGACGAAGACACGAAGCAAATCGGCAGCGACCATCCTCTGCAAGAGGTGCCAAGGCAGCACTTCCTGTATAGCCTCCTTGCTAGCTCTGCGTTCACCAGGATTCCCGTGCGTCAGCCTGCGGCCCGTCGAAGACCCTCACTATAACCCTCCCGATGCGACCGTCAAGAGCTGGGCGTACCCAGGTGCTGCCGGCGTACTCTCTCCACGGTCGTTTCCTGCAATGAGAGAGCCTCATACTTCGCTCGTCTGGCCATGCGTTGGGCAGCGCGCCCGCTGGCCAGGCAGTTGCTCTGGCACATGCGGCCCAAAGAGATACAATCAGAGAATATTCGAAATGGCAAACCCTCAACCAAACGCATGCGTGCCTGTCGGTGAAGACCGGCAAGGCCCCGAAGATTCGCCCCATCGGGGCGGCGAGTGACGCAGCGTGAGCACCGGCTCTGGCGCCAGTAAAGGAGGTACCCATGTCCGCGATAAAACGGTTGCCTGGGAAGAATAACGCCTGGCTTCTGGCACTGGGCTTGGTGATCGTCGCAGGGCTAGGCGAAACTGGTACCGTCTGGGCTCAACAGGTTACTTTAGCTTGGAAGCTGCGACCGGGGGAGGTCTTTTACTACCTCGTAGACACCGATGTCACGACCACGGCGGGACCCGCGGGGGCCGAAAATACTGTGCGCACCCGATTAGTCATGCTGCATCGCTATGAGGTGGTGCAGCGGACGAACGAAGGTTTCGTCTTGGAACAAACCGTGGAGGAAGTGCTGACTAACGATCAGGGGTTGCTCGGTAACCTTTATAATCAGTTCCGGGGTCTGAAGCTCAAGATCACCTTCGACCCCAGCTTCCGAGTGCGCAAGATCGAAGGTCAGGAGGAGCTATACAAACGGCTCGGTGCGGACGACCCAGTCACGGGCAAGTTTGTCGCAGAAATGGTGAGCGAAAATGCCTTGCGTCAACAAATCCAGAGCGAATTCAACTTCTTGCCCGATAAACCTGTGCAGCCCGGGGATAAATGGCAACGGCAGATCTCGTTTGCAGTCGGCCCCATGGGCACGTTGACCTTAGACCAGACCCTGACCTATCAGGGAACGACCACTGTCGGCGGTAAGGTACTCGATCGCATCGAAACCAGTGCCCGCGCTACTTTCACCCCTCCCAAGCCCAACGACGATTTTCCTGTGCGGATTACAAAAGGCGAAGTCCAGGCCGACCAACTCAAGGGAACTTACCTCTTTGATCGCGAGGCAGGCCGATTAGTCAGTGCTCAATGGGAAGGGCGGTTCAAATTCAAGCTGACCGTTTCAGCAGGCAAGCCGGACGCCAGCAAAGAATTCGTCATGGAATTGACACAGCACCAGATGAACCGCAGCGAAGTCAGCAGCGAACGGCCGCGCTTGCCTGAAATTCGCAAACCGTAACAACACAAAATAAACGGAAATTCATTTCGAGGAAGGCGGGCTTCTGCCAACGGCCGTGTTTCCCTTGCAGTAGCGATTGAGCATCTGAAAACGCGCCACCTGCCATGCCGTGGCGCCGCCGGTCAGGATAACCAGTATCAGGAACAACAGGTGATGATGCGGCCGCGGCAGCATGTGCCAGCCGCCCGCGCGCAGAGCATATTCACCGATCAGCACGCTGTAAGCCACGACAGACGTCCACGTCGTCAGCCGAATCAGCCCACGCTGACCCCATAAACCCGATCCGACCACCAGCGCAGGATAGGCCACGACCAGTGGTGTCAGCTGATCGTTCGCCAGCCAGAGAATCAGTGTCAGCAAAATCACGTCCAGCAGGCACCAACTCGCCGGCAGGTATCGGGCCCAGGCAGGAAAACGAGCCAGCCATCGCAAAACCAGTACCAGCCCCAGCCAAATCAGGATGACCAATAAGATCGAGCTATGCACGTTTCGTTTCACTTCTGGATTGACGATACGGGCTAGCTGAACGATCACGGTCACCAGCGTCAGGCCCAGTAAGTGCAAGGCCAAGGCCGGCTCACGCCGAAACCAGCGGGCCAAGCGTTCGACTGACGAATAAGGGGCGACGCTCGGCGCTTCTCCCCGAAGAATCCGTTCCAGGTCCTCAGCCAGTTCGTCAGCACTGGCATAACGCCGCTGTGGATCTTTCTCCAGACATTTCAGACAAATTCGCTCCAGGTCGCGCGGAATGTCGGGCCGTAGCTGACGCGGATTAGGCGGCTCGCTTTCCAGGACCTGTAAGATGATGTCAATGGGATTCTCGCCGACAAAAGGCGGGCGCCCCGTCAGCAGAGCGTAGAGAATCGCGCCCAGGCTGTACACATCGGTACGCGGACTGATGGCGGAAATCAGGCCCTGGGCCTGTTCCGGCGCCATGTAGCTCGGCGTGCCCAGCACCGCTCCGCTGTGCGTGCGCGGTTCGCTTTCCTGGAGCCATTTCGCCAGACCGAAGTCGCTCACATAAGGCTCGCCTCGTTCATCCAGAAGCACATTGGACGGCTTCAGGTCGCGATGGATGATACCGTGCTGATGCAGGTGCGCTACGGCGCGGGCAATCACCGCCACCAGTTGCACCGCCCGCTCAATCGGCGCCGGACCTCGTTCCAAAAGCTTCTGCAAACTGTGGCCTGGTACGTAGTCCATGGCAAAGTAATGGTGACCGGCCACCTCGCCATAATCGAAAACGTTGACCACATTGGGATGACGAATCCGCGCCGCCGTGCGTGCCTCTTGCTGAAATCGGCGGATTTGCTCACCATCAGCCAGATATCCGCTCAGGATCATCTTCACCGCCACCACCCGCTTCAACTCCACATGCACGGCACGATATACCACCCCCATCCCGCCCCGACCAAGTTCTTCCAGAAGTTCGTAACGTCCGAATCGCTGCGGCGGTTTCCCGGCAGCCGCCGACTCCGGTGTCTGCTGGGAGTAAAGGACAGTGACGGCCCGCTGCTGCTCGTCCTCCGCTGCCGGATGTGCCTCGGGTTCGGACGCGACCACCGCCTTGTTTCCACACCGCTGCAAGGCATCCAGGCAGTCAAATAGCGACGCCAATTCTCGCTGTTCTTGGCGCAGTCGCTGTCGCGTGGCGGTATCGCCATCCCAATATGCTTCCAGTAATGCCGCTTCCCGAACCGACTCCTGCACGTCCTCAGGCTCTGACGAAGGTATCTCCGGGGGAACGGGCTGTGGTACATCCGCCATACGCGATTCCCTTTCACCCACCGCGTGCCCGCCCAGACTCAGGCTGACTTTCCGCTCTCTTCTACCCGCACTGATTTAGTAGCCTCAAGTCGACTGGTGAAAATCCTTATCTAAAGGCGAACCTCCCAACAATCGCCGCAACCGTTTGATCGCACGTACCCAGAGCATTTGCACGGCCGGCCGAGACCGCTGCAAGCGTTGGGCAATCTCCGCAAACGGCACCCCCTCCAGATGCCGCCAAATGATTACCTGCCGATACACTCCCGGTAACTGCGCCAGCGCGCGTTGCAGCAGATCATCGCGCTCACGCTTCGCCACCCGGTCTACGGGCGGTGTGACGTCCCCTGCGGGCTCCCAGCCTATCCTTCCAGAATCATTCGAGGTTATCAGCGGAATTTCCTTCCTCGGAGAACGTTTTTCCGCCAGCACCCACCGTCGCGCCGCATCCGTGACGTTGTTTTCCAGGATTTGCCGTAACCAGGCCAGCAATTCCCGAGCATTGCTTCCACGAAATTGTCGAAACCCCCGACAAGCGTCGAGCAAGGTTTGTTGCACCAGGTCGGAAGCATCCAGACGCGCCTCAGGCAACCGCTGGGCGAACGCCCGAGCCACGACTAGCAAGATACTTCGACAGCGGGCAAATAATGCATTTCGGGCACTGTCGCCACCGTGTTGTGCCAGTTTCAACAACTCTCCCAGCACCGACTCGCTCCTCTCCACCACGATAGGCTCCTGAACGAATGTGGATTTATGTTCATCTTGGAACGTTGCCTTTCCCTCGTCAAGCCCCGCTCGGTTTTTCCGTACCCCGGTTGCCGATATTCCCTCGGCGGAATAAGACGGCATCAAGCGATTCTGTCCCCACCCAGGCGACCCACCGATCTCCCCAACCTGACCCACCGCACTTGGAGGAACTGACTATGTACCTGCGGCGAGTGTTGTTCGTGACTGTGGCTGTCCCGATGCTCGCTGGCCTGGCTTACTTCGCGCGCGAAGCCGAGCCAACCGGCTTGAGAATGACCGAAGCCGCACAAGTATTCCTCAAGTCCCTCTCGCCAGAACTGCGTCAAAAGGCACTGTTCCCGTTTGATCACGAGGAACGCTTCAACTGGCACTTCGTGCCCCTGGAGCAGAACCGCAGACCCACCCGCAGGGGCGTCGCTCTGTTTGAGCTCAACCAGACACAAAAAGACGCGGCGCTCAGGTTGCTGCAATCGGCGGTCAGTGCTGAAGGTTACCAGACTGCTGTTACCATCATGAGTCTGGAAGCCATCCTGCACGAACTGGAACAGGGCAAAGGCCCCACCCGCGATCCCCAATGGTACTTCTTCACGCTCTTCGGCGAACCGTCACGCGACGGCGAATGGGGCTGGCGCGTCGAAGGCCATCACCTCTCGCTCAACTTCACCATCTCGAAAGGTGAAGTGGCCAGCTCCACTCCCGCTTTCTGGGGCGCTAACCCTGCCGTCGTGCACAGCGGCCCGAAGAAAGGACAACGAACCATTATGGAGCACGACGACCTGGCCCGCGAACTCTTCCGCTCCCTCGATGAACCGCAACGAAAGCTGGCTTACCGACCCACCCAGTTTCCCGAAGTGCAGGCACGCAATCGCGCGGCTCAGGTCGCTGCACCGGTCGGTTTGCCCGCGGCCCAGATGCGCCCGGAACAGAAGGAATTATTGCGGAAATTACTCGACGCGTATCTGCGCAAACTGCTGCCCCAGGTTGCCGAGGCAGAAAAGAAACGCCTCGAAGCCGCCGGCTTCGACCGCATCCACTTCGCTTATGCAGGCGGTACTGAAACAGGTCAACCGCGGACCTACCGCATTCAGGGACCGACTTTCCTGGTCGAATTCCTCAATGTCCAGCCCGACTCCGCGAAGAACCCCGCCAACCACATTCATAGCGTCTGGCGCTCCCTCCCCAGCGATTTCGCCCTGGCCGCCCGCTAGGTGACAATCTTAGCCCCTCAAACACCCCGCTAAAACCAGCTGACCGCGCCTCTTACTCCGCTCAACGGGGTGAGGCATACCGACTAAGCGATACCATTTTAAACCCACCGATCAGTTCAGTCTCTAAAGCAAGATAAGTCATGTCGTTTACCAGGAAACGTCCCCACTCGGAAACTATGTAAAGTCACTATGCCCTGGACGATGGTAGCCAAACCCTCCTAAGGCTTTTCCCTCAACCGACGAACCCGTAGCATCATGGCTCCAGGGGGAGCTTCTCGGAGATCGAAACTCCCCAGTCGCTCCTTTGGATCTATGAAACGAATATACACGAACTCTTGATCGTTATCATCTTAATTTCCTGCCTGATCGGGGACCTCCAATCAAGGTTACCACAATCTCCGCTCCGAGAACATCGTCTAGTCCCCCATGCCCCCCTGACAGGCGGACACAAACCTCGGAAATTCCTATGGAGGACTAGAAAATACCTCCACGGAATCTCACGCTCCTAATTGCCCCTGGAAATGTGTGAACATCGGCGGCCCCCAGTTGGCCCCCAGCGCCCACGACGGCGCCAGCACCAACGGTGAGCCTCTGTTGCTCCCATACAGATATCATCTAATTCCCCCAGCGCCCACGACGGCGCCAGCACCAATGGTGAGCCAACTCGCGATGAGGCCACTAGGGTCGGTGAAACTAGTGGAAACGTTGAAGACATACCGTTACAGATTCCAGTCGCCGCGGCGAAACCCCAAGGATCCTCGCTTGTCCAGCGACCCGTGCCGACATCGTAGTATCGGGCGCGGTGGCAATAGAAACCCGTTTCCAGGTCGAGTTCCCGCGAAATAGAGAGAATCAAGACGCTAAGCTGACCAAACGCCTTGCCCTAGCCGCGTCGTTTCCAGGTTCAATCTCGCGAAATGAACAGCACTAAGACTCGAAGCTGACCAAACGTATTGCTCGAGCCGCATGATATCCAGATCGGGATGTGGCTCGCACACCTCCCACACCCGCCTCAGTCCCTTGTTCGCCATAGCGTTCTCTCCCACAAACATCC
>JANWVZ010000128.1 GCA_025056555.1 Gemmatales bacterium
CGAATCTCCCAATTTCGCGACCAGCGATTTCCAAGGCGAGCCAGGAGTTTCCGATGATCACGCGCATCACTGGCCGACTGACGCGGCTTTTTGAGGAGAGCGTCCGCCTTGAAGTAGGCCCCATGGAATATGAAGTGCTCGTACCTGCCTTGGTACGCCAGAACTTGGCGGATCGGCTGGGTCAGGAGATCACGTTGCATGTCAGTCATTTTCTGGAAGGCAATCCGCTTCAAGGACGAATGGTACCACGGCTCATCGGTTTTCTCCATGAAGCGGAGATGGAGTTTTTTGAATTATTGTGCACCGTAGATAAGGTAGGCATACGACGCGCATTGAAAGCAATTACCGAACCAGTCCGCGACATTGCGGACGCTATTGTGCGGGAAGACGTCAAGTGGCTGGCTCGGTTGCCAGGCTTTGGTAAAGCTTCCGCGGAACAAGTCGTCCTGGCCTTGAAGAAGAAAGCAGTGCGTTTCGCCCTGTTGCGTAGTGGCAGCGAACCGACACACCCCGCCGCGGCCTCGGTTGCTGAGGAACGGGTTTTTGATTTAGCCGTCGAGGCACTGCGGCTGTTAGGCCATTCGGCGAGCGAAGCGCGTCAGCTGGTGGACAGTGTTCGCTCGCTCGGACCATTTGAAAACGTGGAGCAAGTACTGCTGGCTGTTTATAACCAAGCCCATCGGCAGAAAGGCTGACCAGGATCGCTCCGCAGCAACCTGGCATGGATGCCCTGGCCGAACGATTGCCAACTTTCAGTTAGTCCGCAGCAGTATTTCCGCTCGCAGCAGGCCGAAATGGGTACGCTTGTCGAGGCAGTGTAGCCGATTATAATGACCGTGGTTCTCATTTCGGGAGAGGGCCATGCGATCAGGTGTGCTCTGTTGTCGTTGCTGTTGTCGGCCGGCGGTCGCCGGATGCAGGTAGTATGTCCGCGCTCCACGGACTTCAACAGGTTGCCAACGGTCAGACTTCCCCACAACAAATGCTTTGCCATCGCTTCTCCCGAAACTTCCGCTTGCAAGGAGATAAACTATGGCCAGCAATCCCAGCCTGAAGGAAGCGCTCCCCGAAATAACGGACGCGATAGTGGAAAGTTACATGATGTGCCAGCGGATCAATCACTTGGGACATTTCCCCCTGCCCAGCCGTGAGGCCATCGTGGACATCCTCGCCGATCTGATGGATTTGCTCTATCCCGGTTACCATCGGCGGCAAAACCTCCACATGGGTAATGTTGTTTATCATGTGGGGGACCTGGTAGATGGTTTGCACGACAAGTTGACCCAACAGATTGCCCGTGCCTTGCGCCACGAATCCCAGCAGGGCCAGGAATGTGATTTTGAAGCCTTGGCCCAACAGAAGGCCATCGAATTCCTCCGCAAGATTCCCGATCTGCGTTTCCTCCTGGAAGAAGACGTGTTGGCAGCCTACGCGGGCGACCCGGCGGCCAAGAGCTATCACGAAATCGTCTTCTGCTATCCCGGCCTGGAAGCGATCACCATCTATCGCATCGCTCATGAGTTGCACCAGCTGAGCGTGCCCCTCATTCCTCGGATTATGACCGAGTATGCCCACTCCAAGACCGGGATTGACATTCATCCCGGTGCCAGGATCGGCCATTCGTTCTTCATTGACCATGGTACCGGGGTAGTCATCGGTGAAACCTGCATCATCGGTAACCATGTGAAAATTTATCAGGGCGTTACCCTGGGGGCCTTGAGTTTTCCGCGCGATGCCGACGGCAAGATCATCCGCGGCAAGAAACGTCATCCCACTATCGAGGACGAAGTGGTCATCTATGCCAACGCCACCATTCTCGGTGGGGATACTGTGATTGGCCACCATTCGGTCATCGGTTCCAATGTCTGGCTGACGCACAGCGTACCACCGCACACCGTTGTCCAACTCGAGAAACCGTCCCTGCGCATTCGCCGCCCCGATGACGAACTCGTCCCGAATTATCAAATCTGACTGCGAAATCGTGACAAGCGTGCGGGCGAGATTAGATTGCGGTGACTGATCCACGGCGTGTCTTTCAGTCAGACGCACATCGTCCCCTCGCTTTTCGCGGAGGCCACGTCCCTGACCGTTTTCAGGTAGCGAATAGTCCACAGACAACGGGTGGCCAGTACGTTTACCAGAGCCTCGTTTCCCTGATCAGTCCAGAGGGCCGCTCAGAGTAGAGGCTGGTTGTTCTCCCTCGATGATTGGTGGTTAGTCCTTTCAGGGGACGTATGATAAAAACAGGAGTGTTGCCTGGGCATGATTACCGGACAGCCGAGTGAGGGCCAGCATCCATGCCGACGCCGCGACCGCCTTTGCCCGACCCCGAAGACATGTTCGCCGATACGCGCATGACCTTCGGCGAACATCTGGAAGATCTCCGCCAGCATCTCTGGCGGGCCATTTGGAGTTTTGTCATTGCGGTGCTCGTCAGTTTCCTCTTTGCTAATTACGTTCTGCGTATCATTCAGGACCCCGTGGAAAGAGCTCTTATCGAATACCATTACCGTTACTTTCAGAATAATCCGGGCCGCGAACTTCCTATGCTGGACAAGGTCATGCAGGAGTTGCAGAAACCGCATCAGCAAAACGATCCCCTGCTCAAGGAGTTTACTAAGCCAATTCAACTGGAGGGGAAACTTCAGCGCGAGGATTTAGATCAGGCCTTGCGACAGATGTACCCGCAATGGTTTCCGCAGAATTCTTCTTCAGAAGCGAATGCCGCTGCTGGTCATCAGCCCAGTCGGACTGAAGTAGCATCCGCTCAAGCATCCGAAAATGCCACGGGTGGCGCTCCGGAAAGCAACAAATCAGAAAAAGCGGCCCAGGCGAGCATCCCGGTTCAGGTAAGCGTTCGTCCCATAGATTTGTTTGGCAACCTGCGTGCGCCGTTCGGCTTGCTGACTCGGCGAGCCACGCTCATTGCGATGAATCCGATGGAAACGTTTATGGTCTGGTTCAAGGTAGCAATTCTGAGCGGGTTGGTTCTAGGCAGTCCCTGGATTTTCTATCACATTTGGAGCTTCATTGCCGCAGGTCTGTATCCCCATGAAAAGCGGCTCGTGTATAACTCGCTGTTTCCGAGTGTGGGGCTTTTTCTGATCGGAGTGATTGTGTGCCAGCTGGTTGTCATTCCGGCAGCATTGCGGGCGCTGCTGGAGTTCAATCTTTGGCTTAACATCGAACCGGACTTCCGCCTGAGCGAATGGCTCGGCTTCGCCATTCTGATGCCGGTCATCACCGGACTATGCTTTCAATTGCCGCTGGTCATGTACGTTCTAGGGCGCATCGGTATTGTCACGCCCGAACAGATGGCCAGTAAGCGCCGTCTGGCCTGGTTTGTCATGCTGATTGTCGTCGCCATCATTACTCCCTCCATTGACCCTGCCAGTTTGCTGATCATCTGGTTGCCCATGCTGATGCTCTATGAGCTCGGTCTGTGGATGGTACGGGTCGCCGTGCGTCGGCTCCCGGAAGAAGAGGAACAAGTTCCCTACGAGCCGCGGGAAACCTGGTGGGACTGGGAAGATGTCGCCCAGAGTGACGGCCGACGTTAGACTGGAAGCATCACTCACTCCTACCCCAGACAGCGCCTGATGGGAAGTATTTGCCCGGCTCCTGGAATGCCGAGCGCTCGCCAATGCGCGAGCTTTGTGATTACTCGGAACGCAGCGCCAAGATCGCTTCCGTCTGTTTGCTTTTCGGCAAAATGCCGCTCACAAAGGCGAGATGGCGCGGTCTCAGTCGCAGAGGGATGATCAAAGAGAACTCGGTTGGGTATGGATTTTCTGGAGACCTATGCGGTGGCCACGCTATGATCCCGCTAAGCAGGTGCCACAGCGTTATTGCCTGGAAGAAACGGCTTCCAAAGGCGCTGATTGACTCTTGGGGGAAAGGCGTTGTTCAATTTCATCGCGGTACAGCTCGTAAACTTTTCGCGCCATGATCCAATCCACCAGGCGCGGAAACAAGCGGTTCAACCAGACCACTAACTTTCCTTCCCAAGTGAGCACCAAATTATTACGCCCCTTTTCCATAGCGCGGAGCGTGGCTTCGGCAACCTGTTCAGCCGACATACTCCGCTTATGATCCATAGGCCAGCGCGCCTTGTTTTCGATCATGTTGTTGGGGAAGTTGGTCGCGGTCAGACCCGGGCTGACCACGAGCAGGTCAATACCATAGCGCACCAGTTCAGCTCGCAGGGCTTCCGATAAACCCTGCAGAGCGAATTTGCTGGCAGAATACTCGCTTCGTGCGGGGAAAGCCCGTAAGCCGACGATGGAGGATATGTTGACAATCAGAGGGGTGCGTCCCTGACGCAGCAAAGGCAGGGCAGAACGGATCAGCTCGGCGGGGCCGAAAAAGTTAACTTCAAAAATACGCCGCAGGCGTTCTTCCGTGGCATCGCTGAAGTGTCCCGTCGCCCCGATGCCGGCATTATTTACCAGAATATCTATTCCCTGGTAATGCTCGACCATAGCGTCGAGCATCTGACTGCGGTCGCTCGGCGAAGTAATGTCTGCAACACAGATGGCCAAGCGCCCCGGCAATCCTTGAGCTTCCCGTTGCAGTTCCTGCAGCAGGTCAGCGCTGCGCGCCGTCCCTAATACCCAGGCCCCTCGCTTGACTGCGGCCAAAGCCAAAGCGCGACCGATGCCCTGCGAGGCTCCGGTGATTAACATGCGCATTTCCGACAATTGCCGCCTACGTCCCATGCACTGCCTCCGCTTGGAAGGTGTTCGTTAAATCGGCGGACTGGCCAACTGTTCCTGAGCCAATCGCTCCCAGTAGTATGGTACCACAGAGCCCCTCAAGCCTACCCGGTGCGTCAGGTGTGGCGGAACCTATTGCCCAGATTCCTCGTCTTAAGATATGGTAACGGTGCCGCGGAGACAAACATGATCCTGTGCCAGGCGACGTGCCCTTACTGTCGGACCCACCTGTTTTTCCCCGCCGAATGGCGCCATCTGCTTCTGCGCTGTAAGACCTGCGGCCAGGTTTTTCGTGAAGCTGTATCGACTCCACCAGCCATTCCAGCCCCTGCCAGTCTGGTGCAGGTGCCGGGCACGGCTATGGCTACGAGTGATGGCTCTGCGCTTCCCCTCCCGAACGTTCTGCCCTCCGAGAGGAATGTGCGCGCTTTTGACGCTGAAGCAAGCGTCGAGGCAGGAGCAGAAAGAGCAACGACGGTCCCAGTTGCAGAAATGCGAGTTCTCCCAGGGAGCGGTGAGGCACGTTCCACACCGGTCGCGGACGGAATTGCTGGGGGCAGTCACTCTCCCGCAGCCACGCCTCGGCCGACCTCAGTTCCCCTGTCCCCCTACGAACAGATTTTGGCGCGCCGCCGACGTGTACGTTGGATCAAGTTAAGCCTGGCCGCCATGATCCTGATGACCTTTGGCTTGGTCCTGGCGCTGTGTTGGCCGCTGCTGGAGCCGACGTGGTCTTCCTGGTGGGCCAGGGTGGCACAAGTCTGGGAACGAACTCGCGGAACTGAGTCCGCCGAAGCCTCTGTCACTGACGATACAGAGCGGCCACGGGATGTGGGTCGCCCCGGTGGAACACACAATAACGACACGAGCGGTGGCGATGAGGGTAGCGAACCGGTTCAACCCCTGCCGACGCGCCCTGCCCCCAGGAAGCCGGGTGCCGATAAGCCGCCTCGTGGGACAAAACGCGATTTCGATGGCCGAGCTTTATTGATCGGTATTCAGAATTATTTCTATCTCAACCCGGTAAACTCTGGAGCCCTGAATCAGCCTGTTCAGGGGGACGGTCGAGCCCAGCATGATCCCCTGGGTTTGCGGACGTTTCGCCAGCGGTTAGTCCAGATGGGTTTTCGCGAGGAGTGTATCGGTGAACTCAGCGACGTGGCGGAAAATAATCCTCATCCTCCTTTGAAAGCCAGCCTTGAAGAAACGATTCGCTTGTTTTGCCAGGAGTCACGCCCTCAGGATAGTCTGTTGCTCGTGTATGTAGGACACATTCTCGTCCGCGAAGGCAAAGTGTATCTGGCCCCAATTGACGCCAAATTCGATAGTCCTGCCGACAAGCTCGTAGCCCTGGATTGGCTCTATCAGCAATTGGGACAGTGTAAGGCCAGGCATAAGGCGGTTATTCTGGACGTAGCTCACCTGGATCCCCAGGAAGGTGTTCTGCGAGGCAAGGAAATGCCCTTGGACGAGGAAGCCGAAAAAGCAATCGCGCAAGTGCCGGAGGGTGTCCTGGTATGGCTGAGTTGTTCGGCCAATCAATTCTCATACAGTTTCGGCGGCTACGGCCTGGTGGGCAGCGTCTTTTTCCACATGCTCAACGAAAGTACCTATACGGGGCCGGACATCCAAGGAAAGCGCAATCGTGCGGCTTTGGCCAAAGCGGCGCCGTTTCCTGAGTGGGACCTGCCCCTGTTTCGCCTGCACCATCGTATCAACGGTGATGTCAAAGCCTACCTGAAAAGCCTGGGCAATATGGAGCAGGAACCGAAGATGTTCGGCAAACTCGCTGCAGGCCCGGCACCCGCAGCCAACGATCCTTTTCCTACACCGATTTCGCTCAAATTTGCTCCCCTGCCTGAGAAACCGATTGACCCAGCTTTCGTAGACCTGATTCTGGAAGAAATTCGTGCGCGGGTCAGCAAGGACCGACCGATGCGCGCCGCGGCGCTGCCTCCGTTCTGGGCGAAGGACCTGGACAAATACAAGCCCGACTACGCCAATCTCACAGCGCTGCGGGGCATGCTTGAGGACAAGCCTCTTCGTAAGGCTGCGTTTGATGCCCTGGATTTGCTGGACAAGCACGAACGTCAACTGCGAATGAGCTTTCTGGCCGACCCTAATCCCGACAATTTTCGCAAGCAGATCTTCCGGGAGCAGGAGAGCCTGGCCACCGCCGACCGCGAATTATTTGAGTTCAAGGAAACCCTGGATAAGATCCGCGCTGCCCACCGCGATCAGGAAACTCCTCGCTGGCAAGCCAATTTTGACCTGGTCTATGCGCGCTTTATAGGCCGTATGGCGCTCTATCGGGAATACAACTTTGTCATCGGTAATCGTCTTCGCCGCGATCCCACTTTGCAGAATCCCGAAAAGAACAACGGCTGGAAGATTGTCCCCACCGACCGGTTGCAGCAAAAAGAGACCCGAGAATTGGCTCGAGAACGCGACAAGATACTTGAGCTCATCCTCAAAGAACATCCCAATACCCCATGGGAATTCCTGGCTGAACGCGAGCGTGCCACCAGTTTGGGACTTAAAGTCGAAGAAGCTCGTGTCAGTCCTTAGTGCCTGCTTCCTGCCAGCCGCAGCCATCCTTATACACCGACGATAACTTAGTTATCCGCTCCTATTCCCTGGTTTTTGCAAATAGCGGTTTATGTTCTCGTCATCCATCAGCTCGTCTGAATGAAAATCTCCACGTGTTGGGACTTGTCCAGTCTTCCTCAGGTATGTTCTCGTCGTTCGTCAGCTCACTTCAAAAGAAAACAACCTTCTCTGAAGACACTGATTCCAGATGAGGGGACCTGCGACACCACACCTCCGAACTTTATCCAATCTTTCGGCTCGGCCCGCGTGACTTCTACGAAATCCTCTCCTCGTCGAATAGCGGGTTCGTATGCGTGAAGACTCCCGCAGTGTTAAGTAAGTATCAAGGGTTTACCATAAGCTGCCGTCGTAAAACACAGGTTAATCCGGCAACTTGTATGGTGGGCGGTAGTCATAACTCAGAAGGCGATTGGCCTCGGGACAGTTGACGAAACCTTCGCGTTCACCATCCCATTCCAAATAACGTTTCAAGCGAAGGGCAATGTTACCGATCAGGGGTGCCACGGTGCTGCGATGACCGGATTCAATGTCCGAATTACACGACTTGCGACTACGAACGCAATCCAGGAAATTCCGCACGTGCAATTCCGTGCTGTCGGAGCTGCTTTGCTTCCTGCCGGCGATCTGGGTCTGTGCGCCCTTGCGATACTCCCTTTCGAGGGCACGGTTCAGAGGCGTGCGGGCCGGCACCTCCTGAGACGTGATGACTTCCGGCACTATCTCGTAACTGCCGTAGGAAAGGTATGCTGTGCCCTGGGTACCACGAAATTCAATTTCACACGGTCGTGCACCACCGGCTGCCGCGTTGGCGTTGATCTGCGAGAAGCTCACCAGCACCGAGCCGGGATAAGTCCACAAGACCTCCAGGGTGTCAGGTACCTCGCGGTTATCGTAATCAGCAAACTTGCCCCCCATCGCCGTCACGGCCAGGGGTTTGTCCACGCCTAAACACCAATGGATCATGTCCAGGTAATGCACACCAAAATTGGTCAATTGTCCTCCCGAGT
This sequence comes from Gemmatales bacterium, assembly GCA_025056555.1. GTDB lineage: Bacteria > Planctomycetota > Planctomycetia > Gemmatales > HRBIN36 > HRBIN36. The sequence continues at coordinate 8,333 of JANWVZ010000128.1, forward strand.
AATCGTAAAACCATCGGAAGCGGTAGAAAGTACGATTGCGGTTATAGGGCTTGACGGGGGCCGGGCCGAGCCAGGCGTCCCAGTTTACGTCCGGCGGCGGGGGTTCGTCCGGAGGTCGGCCAATGCCCTTCGGCCATTCGTTGAGCACGTGAAACGCACGAATCCGCGTAATCTTACCGATACCCCCCTGACGCAGGAAATCCGCCAGTTCACGGCACATCGGCGAAGAACGCCGTTGCAGTCCCACTTGGCACACGCGCTGGTATCGCCGGCACGCCTCTGCCATCTTGCGTCCTTCCACCACACATAACGATAGCGGCTTCTCGACATAAACATCCTTGCCGGCCTGAAACGCGTGAATCGTCTGCAGGGCATGCCAATGGTCGGGCGTGCTGATGACGACTGCATCCACGTCCTTACGCTCCAGCAGCCGACGGTAATCGTCGTACTGGGCCACCTGACTGGCGCTCGAGTCCGCCTGGGTTATTTTGCGGCATGCGAAATCGCGATACGGAGCATAGAGATCACAAACAGCCACAATTTGGCAATCCTTTTGTTTCAGGAATGCGTCCAGTAGCTGATCGCCGCGGTTGCCCACACCAATAAAGCCCACACGAATCCGCTCCTGAGCGCCCAGAACTCGCGATACCGACAGAGCCGACAGCGCCCCGGCCAGTGCTACTTGCTGACCAAATTGCCTGCGGGTTATCTGCTTCATGGTTCGCTCCTGCATAGCTGCCGATAAGTATAAGCTATATAGGCCACGACCAAAGGGCAAACTTACACGGCGACGGACTTGTGGCATGTCAAACGCGCGAACGCACACGCAGTGGCTGTTCTGTCCGTGACATTGGCTGGGCTGGAGCATGGGATGTCATTTCGGTTTTGGCACAGTGCATATTTCCTTGCCACCCCATTGTCGCCGAGCCTCACCCCTTGCCGGTCAAACCCTTGGTGCCAAGATAGAGAGCCATGAAGGTGCATCTGGTAACTGGTGCGACAGGCTTGCTCGGCAGTCATCTGGTGGAGCAACTGGTCAAACGGGGCGACCGTGTTCGTGCCCTGGTGCGGCCGGGTGCCCAGACGCGGTTATTGACCGACTTGGGCGTAGAACTTGCGTGGGGGGATCTGACTAAGCCCCAGTCCTTACTGGCCGCTTGCCGCGGTGTCAGCATCGTCTATCACGCCGCGGGCAAAGTGGGCGATTGGGGCACCTGGGACCAATTTCGCCGCCATACGGTCGAGGGTACTTTTCACCTCATCCAGGCTTGTCGGATCCACCAGGTAGAGCGATTCATCCATATCAGTTCGACCAGCGCCTACGGCCATCCTCGGCCCGACGGACGTGAGATCACCGAAGACTGGCCCCTGGGACGTACCTGCTGGGTCTGGGACTACTATACCCGTGCCAAGATCCTCGCTGAAAAGATCGTGTGGCAGGCGTTTCACCAACACGGTTTGCCGGTAACGGTGATCCGACCCAGTTGGCTTTACGGCCCATATGACCGTATCAGCATTCATCGCCTGGCCCAATCATTGCGCCATGGACTGGTTTTTCTTCTGGGTTCCGGGGACAACCGTATTAACTCGGTGTATGCCGGCAACGTGGCGGAGGCTTGTTTGCTCGCCGCTGAAAACCCCCGCGCTGTCGGCCAGGCCTATAACATCACTAACGACGGCTCGTTGCTGACCCAACGCCAATACCTGGCCCAATTCGCGCGGACGCTCGGCTATCCCGAACCTTGGCGGCGCATTCCCTATAATCTTGCCTTTGCAGGGGCATTCCTTTTGGAAGCCGCTTTTCGCTGTTGGCACGTCCGCCGGCCCCCCTTTGCCACACGGTACGCCGTTTGGCTGTTGGGTCGTGACCTGGTGTACAGCACGCGCAAGGCACAA
>JANWVZ010000129.1 GCA_025056555.1 Gemmatales bacterium
ACAAGTCGAGCAGTAGGTAAAATTCCTTACCTCGCCTGAAAAGGGGGACAGCAAGTATCTGTGGCACTAATTAGGGATAGTGCATCCCTGAAATATGCTTCAAGCTACCGGAATTGTGTTGGCCTGCTTGCTAAGACCCAGAGCCTTCAGTCAGTTAGCGGGCTTCTGAGGCATATGAAAACTTGAAGCGTGTGTATCTACAAGTGTCTGACTAGGCCACCGTGCCAGGGACACGGACACCAAGATACTTGGCTTCCTGCTTCATACGGCGGGCCAGGTTTGGGCTTCTATGGCGTGAAATCCACGTACTTGCTCTTGCGGTATGGTACTACATGCTGCTCGCCTTGGAGGGAAAATTGTGCCAAGACACGAACAAAAGTTGATGCCCCCTTGACGAAACCGACTGCTATGATGATAATGAAGCTTCGGTGAACAAAATTGGACAAACAGAAACAGTTAGTTTATGGGGGGCTTGCTCTCCATTATGGAAGCACTGAGAAAAAACCGGGTTACACCAAGGCTATTGGGAGCTTTGGTGGAATGTGATTCGGTACTTTATTTCCTAGGAGGTAGCCTTATGTACTCTAGGGTGTCGCGTCGGGCATTCACGCTCATCGAATTGCTCGTGGTCATCGCGATTATCGGGCTCCTGATGGCATTGCTCCTGCCTGCCATCCAACGTGTCCGCGAAGCGTCAAACCGAATGCGCTGCCAGAGCAATCTGGCGCAATTGGCCGTCGCAGCACACAATTTCCACAATGAATATCGCATGTTGCCCAGCGGCGGTTATAACTGGATCAATAATACCGGAACTATCACCACCACTATTGACGGTGTCTCCCACACGTTTGCCGTCGGTTCTCGAATGTTCCGTAACGGACAACAGTTAGGACCTCCGTTCCAGAATTGGGGTGTCTTTTTCCAGATGGCGCCTTACCTGGAGTTCGGCTTCCTGCACGAGATTCCGCGGGGCCAGGAACATAGAATCGCCGAAGCGGTGATTCCAGTGCTTTATTGTCCAAGTCGGCGTCGGCCTAGTACGGGGCCTCTTCGTACCGGCGTTAACTTCCCTTCATATGACATCGGCACTCAACAGAGTAGCAATTATGTCGCTCCGGCTTACGGTCCTGGGAAGAACGACTATGCTCAACCTGCCTGTAACGTGGATTTCATTCCGCCAGGCCAGACAGTTACGTTCACCAACGGAATGGGACCCTACAATGATCGTAACCAGGCCGGTGGCCTGATTATCCGTTCTGGAGGCGACCTGTGGGTGCGTTTCTGTGACCTGGACAGTGGTGTTCCCGACGGCACTTCGAATACCATCCTCCTGACCGAGAAGTATATCAATTCTAACGAATACTTTACTAACCCGGGTTATGACAATGAGGGTTGGGCTAACGGTTGGGATAATGATGCGGGGCCACTCTGGGTGAGCAACACGCCCATGCGGGATACGATTGGTCAGTCCGGAGGCAACCGTATGGGATCGGCTCACGTCGAATCTTTCAATGCGGTGATGGGAGACCGCTCGGTACGTCGGATTCGCTACGCAATTACGGTTAACCCTGTGCTGTGCACGCTGATTGTTCGCAACGATGGGGGCGCGATCAACTGGCAGGACGTAGGTCAATAAGCTCGGCGTACAGCTCCCTGATGCGCTCGGCAGCGGAAACCTTGTCCTGAATAAGCACTTCTGGGCTTATGCGAGCGAGGATGTAGCGCAGTTTGTTGAGCACTACTGGGGTGGCTTGATCTGTCGCGATCGCGAGAACATAGTGAAGTCGGAGGGGGGCTGATTCATTGCAGCCCCCCTCTTGTGTTCTTTACACTCTCAAAATCTGACACCAGGCCTTGCACTGGTTTGACCGTAATCACCGCCGATGGCAAAGCTTAGTGATGGGAGAGTGGCGATGTGAACTATGGTTTATGTCGTGTCGGACTATTCGTTGCCCACACTGCCTTGGGACCAAGCGAGCCCGGTGTTTCACTTCACCGAACTAATCCACCTTGAGGAACCAGTCCGATGCCAATTTACTAAGCCTTACGTGTGTTTCGTCAAGTCGCATGAAGGTGTGCGATAATCCTGGCTGCACTTGTGTTGGCGTTCAGGTTTTACGTGTGCTCTGTCCTTTTGCATGAAGGCTTACAGGGGCGGAATTCGATGGAGCAGGTATGAGGGACGAAGGCGATGGCGAGTTGCCAGCCCGTAAGGAGAACCGAAGGTGTCTGGCCGAGTTTTCGTCCTTAGCCCTCCAGCACCAGCGGGGATGGTAGAAGCGTTTGACTGCTGCGATAATGAATGACCTGCAACGCCTGACCACTAAGCGCGGTTCGACAGGCCGATTTGCTCTGGACTAGTACCTTCTTTCGCGAGCGGGAATGGCTCATCGTGTACTAATACCTCCAAGCCAGGCACTTGGAAATGACGAAGGGGCATAACTTTTTGAAGGCCTACAGATTCATAATCCCGCGCGGTTGCCGAGTTTGGGTGTCGGGGCTAGCTTTAGTCCGAAGCCATAGCCTGTTCCCCGGCATAGCACCTCTACGACTGTGACAAGCTCCAGGACATTGAACGCCAATGTATCTGTGGGTGGCCTTCATACATCGGGACGACAGTCCAAGTTCACAAGTGCCACTTTTGTCACCATGCGGTTGCTTACGCTTTTTCAGAGGAAAGCTAACCCCCGTGCAACCAAAGGATGGGCGGTTTTCGTTAGCCCAATCCAGAGCTAACCAGATAACGGATAAGATCATACGGGAGGGAGTTCGCGGAAGATCAGGGCGAAGTCGGAGGCGACCTTCTCGAAAGCAGCAAGCAAGTCGGGGTCGAATTGACCGACGGAGTTTCTTACGATGAGTTCGACGGCGGCCTCGTGCGGAAGCGCGGGACGATAGGGTCGTGGCGAACAGAGAGCGTCGTAGGTATCGCAGATCGCGGTAATTCGAGCCGCCAGGGGAATCGCTTTGCCTGCTAAGCGGTCCGGGTATCCCGTACCGTCGTAGCGCTCGTGGTGATGCCGGGCGATCTCGGCTGCGGTGCGGAGGAAGTCGAAGATGTTGCCCTCATACTGCTGGGCCATTTCTGTGAGGATTTCGTGGCCGATCAACGTGTGCGTCTGCATGAGGAGGCGTTCTTCAGGACTCAGCAACGTCTCCTTGAAGCGGATATGGTCGGGTAATCCGACTTTGCCGAGGTCGTGCAAGGGGATGGCAGCCTCGAGTCGGCAGATGAAGGATTCATCAAGTTGCTCCGTAAATTCTGGAAGAAGGGAAGCCGCTTCGGCGAGTCGGCGTGCATAACGGGGCATGCGCTGATGATGGCGTCGTGCTGCGGGATCGCGGTAATTGATGGCCCAGGCCAGAGTTTGCACTAGGATGTTGCGTAACTGGAACAAATCTCCTTGGGTGGTATTTAGATTCTGTTCCAGGCGTGCATTGGTTTCCGTGAGGTAATGAACCAAGGCCTGAAGTGCTTCCTGAGCATCCTTGAGAGCTAAAGCGGATTTTACCCGACTGACCATCTCCTGGAGACTAAAAGGTTTACACAGGTAGTCATCCGCCCCGCGGAGCAAAGCTCGGGACAGTTCGTCGCCACTGATGCGGCCGGAAATCATAACTACTTTGAGGTGGCGACTCACCGGCAGTTGCCGAATGCGGCTGACTACTTCCGGACCTTCGAGGTCGGGCAAGTTCCAATCGAGCAAAACCAGATCAAAGGACTGGGAAGCCAATGCGGCCAGACCGGCGGTCGCGGACTCGGCAGCAACACATTCATACCCTTCCTGGCGCAGGGCGTGTCGGCAGAACTCGCGTACCGGCATTTCGTCGTCAATGATGAGGATGCGGTGTACGTGGGGAGGCTTATCCGGTAGCGCAGGAGACGGTGTTGTAATACAGCTGTGACAACCCGCTGCCGTGATCTGTTCCAGCCGCAGGAATGGCAGCAGGGCATTCATGACCGATTTGGGTTCGGGGTAGCGCCGGTTTGCCTCCGGCTGCAACATCGTAGCGATCACCGCATCAAGAGCCGGAGGAACTTCCGGTCGTAATGCTCGTGCCGATGGCGGGGCTTGTGTGTGTCGCGCTAACAGATCCTGAGCGAAGTTACCTTTGCTCGGGAAAGGTGGTCGCCCGGTCAGGCACCAGAATAAGGTCCCGCCCAGACCGTAAATATCCGCGCGGATGTCCACGCTGGAAGCATCTTGGGCCTGTTCAGGGGCGATATAATCGAGCGTGCCCAGAACCGTTCCCGGCTGGGTCAGGCGATGTTCCAAATTACGCACCAGACCGAAATCGAGGAGTTTCGCCTGGCCTTCGGGAGTCCACATGATGTTGGAAGGTTTGATGTCGCGGTGTACTAAACGATGCTCGTGAGCTTTCTGAAGAGCCGAGGCGACTTGATAGATAATTTCGCAGGCCTGTCCGATGGGTAGGGGACCTTTTTTCTGCACTAAGGTCTCCAAGTCTTCGCCTTCAACAAACTCCATAACATAGTAATAGATGACAGGGGAGTGGCTATCGGTCGGAACCACTTCCCCCGCATCGAAAGCACGGACAATATGAGGATGTTGCAGCTGCACGATGGCCCGCACTTCGCTGCGAAATCGTGCCAAGACACGCTGCCAATCACTGCTATCGCGTTGAATAGTGACGACCTTAATTGCTACTGGCTGACGTAACTGCACATGTTCGCCTTTATAAACCGCGCCCATGCCACCGCTGCCGAGCCGGTCCAAGATGCGATAATTGCCCAGAACTAGACTATGCCAATTGCCTGCGCGAATGCGTTCGGTCTGGTATGCAGTTAACAAGCCAGCTGTGGACAAGAAATCAAGCAACTCATCCTGGTCGGTAATATCCGCCAGTTTCCTGGCTTGCTGCGGATTAAGACCTTCCAATTCCTCGGACAGAATGAGGCGCTCGTGTAATAGTTCCCCAAGCAGAACCTGCGCCAGGGAAGTAACCACAGTGGCCGTCTGTTGCGCTGGCGCTTCGGGCAACAGAGCGCCGCGGCGAGGCTCAAGCCCTGAGGGAGGACGTGGTGTCCGCGTGGGTGAGGATATCCGTCCGAAACTCATTTCAGCTCTGCCTTGTGGTCAGCTAGCCCTTTGCGAGTCAGATTCGTTTTCGGTGTCGTGGTCTCGGAACAAACTGAGGCCGTCCCCGGCGGCAAATGCGTCCGCCGAGCAGTGCAGCGGTGTGGGTTAGACCCGGCGCGAATCTCGGCCCCTACAAGTCTAGATTGCTGTGGTAACGATTGCAAAACCGGGAAGAGTCACGCTCTGAATTGCTGCATTAGGCCAAGCATCGAACATGTTGGCGCAGCGGCGGCTATCTTCGCTATCAACTGGGCGATTTGGTGGCCCCAATTATGAAAAAAGAAAGCGGCCCCAGACTGAGGGCCGCCATACGAAAATCGCAGATTGATGCTGCACAAAAGGTTGCGTTGATGCGCACCGGGGTGCTTACACCACGCCCTCCAGCACTTTGCCGCCACGCTCGCCGGTGATCTTGCGTGGCCGACCAAGCGGGTCGCGGATTTGCGTTTCAGGGGCAATGCCCAACGCCTGATAGACCGTAGCAAAGAGGTCGCCGACAGTGCAGGGCTTGTCCTTAATGTCCATGCCGTCAGCGCTGGTAGCACCGTACACTTGTCCGCCCTTAATCGGCCCACCACCAACTACCACGGACCAGCACCGTGCCCAGTGGTCGCGACCAACGTTCTGGTTAATACGCGGCGTACGGCCGAATTCACCCATCCACAATAGCACGGTGTGTTGCAACAAACCGCGTTCTTTGAGTTCGCGAATGAGAGTGCCCATACCGCGGTCGAGCCGATCCACGAGGCCGCCCTGCGCAGAGTTGTTGTGCAACGTGGGGAAAATGTTGTTGTGATTGTCCCAGCCACCGAGCGACACTTCAATCGCCGGTACGCCAACTTCGACTAGTTTCCGCGCCAGCAAACAGCCCTGACCGAACGGGTTATTCCCGTACGCTTCGCGGATTTTCGGATCAACGGGTTTGCCGTCAATCTCTCGGTTGATGTCGAAAACATTCTTGAGCTTGGAAGCAGTCAAATCAAAGGCTTTCTGATAAACATCCAAGTGCGCTTTGGCAGCTTCGCCACGCTCTTCGTTCACGAACTGTTGTTCGACCAGTCCGAGTAACCGATAGCGATTATAAAGTCGTGTCTGGGCGTCGCGGTTTTTCTCGTCGGCCAGTTCGCCGGGGGGATTGATATTCTGTGGCGGAGTACCGGGGTTCTGTACCGTGAAAGGTGCGTAGGCCATGCCCAGGAAACCCGGCCCTTCCGCGGGTCGGCTGATGCTGATGAAGCCCGGCAGCGCCAGGTCTTTGGGGGTTATCAGGTGGCACACCACGGAACCCATAGACGGGAACTGGATCGCGGGGTTAGGCGCGTAGGCCGTGTGCATGACATACGTGCCGCGACCATGATCAGCTTCGTTGCTTACCAAGGAACGGATAATCACCAAGCTATCGGTATGCTGAGCGACGGTGGGCATGTGTTCGCAAATTTCCACGCCGGGCGCTTTCGTCTTGATCGGCTTGAACTCGCCCCCGGTGGGCTGGCCTGGTTTGAGGTCCCAAATGTCCAGGTGACTCGGGCCGCCACCCATCCAGAAAATAATGAGCGACTTATGTTCCCGCTTCAATGTCGGGGCTGCAGCTAGGATGTTTTGCAGAAACTGATGGCTTGCCCCAGCCATCAGCGAGAATCCCGCCAAGTGCTTCAAGAAGTGCCGCCGGCTCATGGCCTCGGGAATCATCGGCGTCCACATAGCTACAACCTCCTTTGCGGCTCGGATTGATTAATGATTAGCGAGGTTTGCGAGCGTTCCCGCCAAGCTCATTAGTTTTGACGGTGCTTCGCTTCGAAAAGTTCCCACTGCGTTCAAGAATTTCTCACGAGCGAGTTTGTGCCAGGGCGGGCTCAGTACGAGGGACCTCGCTGGTCAGAAGTTGGCCATTCAGAGACGTTTCCCACTCGCGGGACCAGCGTCGGCTCTGTCGGAAAAATGCCAGTGGATTCTCCAGTACGACCCGCCGAATCACCTCTTCGCTGTGACCCCGGCGTTTCATCTCCTGAATGAATTTCGGCACGGCCAACGGATCCGAAGGTCCCCAGTCTCCGGCAGAGTTGACCAGGACACGCTCGGTGCCGTACATTTCGATCAGGTCCGCGGCGCGTTGCGGCGTACATTTCGTGGTTGGGTACAACGTCATCGCACACCAATAGCCACCTTCCAGGGCATGGCGGATGGTATGCTCTTCGACGTGGTCAATGAGCACGCGCTCCGCACGGATGCGACTGTCGGACCGCAGCATGTCAATAATCATCCGCGTGCCCATATATTTGTCTTCGAGGTGGGGCGTGTGGATAAGTATCAGTTCATCGTAACGGGCGGCCAAGTCTACCTGTTCCAGAAACACGATCGCCTCGTTGCGGGTGTTTTTGTTGAGTCCGATTTCGCCGATGCCAAGGACGTTGGGTCGGTCGAGAAATTGCGGAATGAGCGAAATAACCTCGCGGGCCAGCGATACGTTCTCCGCTTCCTTCGCATTGATGCATAACCAGCAAAAGTGTCGGATGCCAAATTGACCGGCCCGTTTCGGCTCGAATTCTACCAAATGGCGGAAGTAATCGAGGAATCCGTACGCGCTGGCCCGATCGAAGCCGGCCCAGAACGCAGGTTCACTCACGGCTAAGCAGCCGCACCGAGCCAGGCGTTCGTAATCATCCGTGATCCGCGAAACCATGTGAATATGGGGGTCAATGTAGTACATGGCATGGCTCCTTATAGTAACAAGGCTCCGGCGATGACATCATGGTCAGGGACGTCGGGGTAAACTGGGTCGTTCCCAATTCGGGTCATAGGGACGCGAGAAAATCAGTTGGATGCGCTCCGCTCGACCGGATGAAGTGCTGGTTAGCTCACGTAGCGCCTGGCGCACCTGTTCCAAGCGAGGATCGGCCGGCGCCGGGCCACCGCGGTCTATGCGGTCAAGGATTGCAGCAATGTCCAGCAACTTGCAGCGCAGTTCCAGGAAGTAGCGGTTCAAGGCCTCCTGGGCGGGTAAGCTCGCAACGGTCATGGTCTATTCTCCTGAGTAGCGCCGCGGACCTCGGAAGTCCAAACTGTCGCGGCCGGGCACGGAATTGTTATGTCCCGGCTGGCGCCATTGCAGAGGCACCAGGACGTTCAGGCTGCCTGAGCGAAGACCTTCCAAGTCCAAGGTGATGAATTGGAAGCCATGTTGACGCAAACAGGCGACAAGGGCTTGTCGAACGCCGGGCTCGGTCAGCCGAGGTAGTTCTTCCAGGGGCACTTCGATACGTGCTAACTCTCCTGGGTGCAGACGCACCCGGCAATCCCGCAGCCCGAGGTGATCGCGTAGCCAGTTCTCAGCGGCTTCGATGCGCGCCACACGCTCGGGAGTAACGGCCACGCCCGGCGCAATGCGACTTGACAGACAAGGTGAGGCGGGTTTGTCCCAAATCGGTAAGCCCCAAGCTTGGGCCAACTGGCGCACTTCGGCTTTACTAATATCGGCCTCGGCCAAAGGGTGGCGGACGCGATGTTCTGCGGCGGCTCTTAGGCCGGGACGGTAGTCGCTCAGATCGTCGCGATTTACCCCGCTGCAAATCCAGGCTACGCCCCAGTGGGGTAACAGTTTTTCCATGCGGGAATACAATTCGCTCTTGCAATAATAGCAACGTTGTCCGTCGTTTCGCAGATAATTCGGGTCGGCAAACTCCGTCGTCGGGAGAATTTCATGGCGAATGCCGATCACCTGGGCCAATTGACGGGCCAAGTGCAATTCGCGGCGGGGCAAACTGGGACTATCGGCGGTTACTGCCAGTGCGCGATCGCCTAGTGCGCGATAAGCAGCCAGGGCGACTAAGGCACTATCCACGCCGCCACTGAAGGCTACCGCCACGCTGCCGAGGTCGGTAAGTAGCGCCAGCAAGCGGTCTGCCTTGCCCTGGAGTCGTGGATCCAGCATGGCTATCTCTCAGTCTTGCTCCCGTTATTCATCATATGCCGTCCGCGAAGAGTTGACGATTGTATCACACGGGAAACACTGTGTCATAGCCCGCGACAGCCTTCAGTATTCAGTAAGCCTCTAATTACGCTGCCGATGTCGCCGGGGAAAAGTTCTGTCATAATCCGCGCCAGGTTTCGTAATGCGCTTTCAAACACTTCAAAGATCGCAATGGCGCAAGTGCACGTGAAACATCGCTTGGCCAGTAAAGCAGAATCTACTGCAGCAACTAACTACAGATGGCGGGCACAGGACAATAAAACAGTGGGCAGTTAGTCCTGCATATATCTGCGTTCATCTGCGTAATCTGTGGTTTAGTTTGTAAAGTCTGCCGAGAGAGGGAACCGTCCTTTCTGGAGCTGCCACAAAGCGTCGCAAAAGTGTAGCAGACCGCAAAGTACTGGGATTGACGCAGAGCAAGGTGACTCACCAGTTCAACACCATGGGTAAGTACCAAGTCGAGCTCCAAGAGCAATCTGTTGGGTCTAAGCCAGCCGGTACGACGAAAAATCACACTATGCACAACTACCGAGTCGAGATGCAAGAACAAGCGGAGAAAAAAACTAGCAGGCTTCCATGCATAGAGATTGTGCACACGTCTTATTTCCCAACCGAACCACAGAATGACAAGTCATGCACTCTGTATCTTTCGAGTTATGTAATAGGCAGTAATCAGTGTGAAGACGGGCCCGTTACCCTTATCGTGGGAAACGCTGCGCCGTAACCTGAGAGGGGAATGAGACAATCGCCATTAGCGTTGTTTCTCGTGAACAACACGGGACCCTGGAATTATTAGGAGGCGAGCCTTGCGCGACCTGATACCTGTTTGGGACACAGAAGACGAACGGATTTACGATTTGGCGACGAAGGCTCCCGGACCGGCGGGCAAATTGCCATTCACCGAGGAGATGCTCCGCACTTGGCCCAGTGGCGATTTGTTCGGCTGGTCGCAGGATGTCGGCATGG
>JANWVZ010000012.1 GCA_025056555.1 Gemmatales bacterium
ACGACAACGGCAACTCTATTTGCATACGATTACTCAAGAATGGCTGGTTTGGCCTGCTCATGTACCGCGGGGTGATCCCAGCTTGCCGCCGCATCGCGCCGTCGCCGAACTTTCTCCGCGCCTCGCCGAACCGAATTACTGGTTAAGCCAGGTCCCCGCAGTATTGGAACCGTTGGCCCGATTAATCCGACCCTTGACGTACTTTCTCCATCCGTGGGCCTCGTGGAAAAGTCACCTGTTTGCCGGCCTGGGCGTATTGTGGACCTTGGCGGTGTGGGGTTTTGTCGGTGGTGCCATCACCCGCATCGCTGCGGTCGAATTTGCTCGCAATGACCGCATCTCGCTCAGTGAGGCCGCGCGTTTCACGTTGACCCATTGGGTCTCCTTGTTTGGGGCACCGATTTTCCCGATTCTCGTAGTCGGCGTGATCACCTTGGCGGTAGTTGTACTGGGCACTCTGCTGATCATGGTGCCTTGGGTTGGCGATCTGGTCGGCGCCTTGAGTTTTCCGTTGGCGCTGCTGGCAGGGCTGCTCATGGCCCTGGCCCTGCTGGTGTATGCTGGTTGGCCCATGATGTACCCCGCCATCAGCGCCGAAGGCGGCGAGGCGTTTGATGCCATCAACCGATCGGCTTCCTATATGTACCAGCGACCCTGGCACTACATCTTTTACTGGACGATAGCGTTGGTCTATGGGGTGATTGTGTTGTTCTTCGCCGTGACATTTACTTCCTTCTTCGTGTACCTGACCGGGTGGGCCCTCGACCTGGTTTGGCGACCGTTCTGGCGCAGCAGTGACCCTGATCCACTGCGGGCCTTGTTTATTTACGCCCCTGAATCATACGGCTGGCGCGAGATGTTAGCGGGCAGCCTCAGTCCGGCTGCTGAAGTAGTGGGGAAAATGGCGTTAGTTCCCTGGCTGGCGGCTGTTCTCCTCGGTATCTGGCTCCACCTGGTCTTTCTCGGTATGCTCGGATTTGCCTACAGCCTGTTCTGGTCGGCCAGCACAGTGATTTACTTCTTACTCCGCAAAGTTGTGGATGAAACTGATCTCGACGAAGTCTATCTCGAAGAAGAGCAGGAAGACCTCTTTCCGCGTCCCATAGCCGCTCCCGATATTTCCCCTCGTCCGACGCCTCCGCCCGACGTTCGTGTAGCCACGCCATCGGCTGCATCGGCTCAAGAGTCTCCTGGCGAAGCTCCTTCCCCGCGTTCAGAATCGCCGCCATCTCATTAATGTCTGATTCAGCTGGCTTATACCACCCGCGGAAACGGGCAGTGGTGCGGTTGGCATAGTCGCCGCTTGTACAATTTGAGTTGAAGATTTAGCTTGCCGGAAACCACCTCCCTGCGGGAGCGGAAGGACCATGTCGAGCCTGGCGACTTACCGTGCTATGGTTCTGGAGCGTCCTGGGGAAAGACTCCAAGTGCAGGAGTTACCGCTACGGCCACCAAGTCCAGGGGAGGTGCGGATCCGCATCCTGGCCTGTGCTGTCTGTCGCACCGACTTACACGTGGTGGATGGAGAGTTGCCCAAGCCGAAACTGCCCATCGTCCCAGGCCACGAAATCATCGGCGTCGTGGACGCGGTCGCCCCGCCCGGTTCGCCCCAATCGTCTACCAGTACGTTTCCCACTTGGCAAGTCGGCCAACGCGTCGGCGTACCCTGGCTTGGATGGACCTGCGGCCAATGCGACTACTGCAAGCGCGGCCAGGAAAACTTGTGCGACCAGGCGCAATTTACCGGCTATACGCGCGATGGTGGCTATGCGGAGTATGTGTATGCCGATCCGCGTTACATCTTTGCCGTGGATGAAAGTTACGCGCCTGCGGAGGCTGCCCCACTGATGTGTGCGGGACTTATCGGTTATCGCAGTTACCGTATGGCTGGGGACGGCCGACGGCTGGGCATTTACGGCTTCGGCGCCGCCGCTCATTTATTGGTACAACTGGCTCGATACGAAGGGCGCGAGGTGTTCGCCTTCACGCGGCCTGGGGATCACACCGCTCAGGAATTTGCACGCCAACTCGGGGCGACCTGGGCCGGCGATTCCGACCAACCGCCCCCAGTTCCCCTGGATGCCGCGATTATCTTCGCTCCCGTGGGCGCGCTCGTCCCGCTGGCATTGCGGGCGGTGCGTAAAGGGGGCGTCGTCGTGTGCGGTGGCATCCACATGAGCGACATTCCGTCGTTCCCCTACCGTTGGCTCTGGGAGGAGCGCGTCCTTCGCTCCGTGGCCAACCTGACCCGACGCGACGGCGAGGAGTTCCTTCGCTTAGCACCCCAAGTGCCGATTCGCACACAGACGCGCACCTACCCTCTCGAAGCCGCCAACGACGCCCTCGACGACCTGCGCCATGGCCGACTTCACGGCGCCGCCGTCCTGATACCGTAGTTTCCTTTCCCGACTTATCCCTATCCTCGTCTCGCTGTCCTTTGCCCTTCACCTCCCTTCACCTCAATCGAATTTATTGTCGCTGCTCAGAACCACTCTTTCTTACGCACGCAGTAATCCTCGTAAAATTGCTTATCCGTTTTTGTCAGATAGATGATGCCCTCAACGATGCCAATGACCATCATAACCATGGCCGCCATGCCGCAAGTTACCACACCTCCCGCCAAACTGAGCACCAGCATGATCACGCCCGCTTGATGGAGGCCCAAGAGGAACTTGTGAATGCCCAGTCCGCCCAAAAGTATGCCCAGCAGGCCCGCTGCGATCTTCTTACTGACGAAATCCTCAAACTCGCGTGGCCTAGGTTCCGCCGGAGATTGGACTGGTTCGGCGTATTGAGGCGGTTGGGGGATGGCAGAGTTGCCAGGTGCGGCTACGGGCGCAGATGCCACTCCCACTACGGGCATTGCCACACGAGAAGGAACTACCTCCACCGCGGGTACCACAGCCGGAATCGGCTGCGAAGGGCTAGCGCCAGGAAACAACCACGGAAGTAATCCGGCGTGACCCACCACTTGCCGATTCTGATCCAGAATGGTATCCAGTGGATAAAGCCGACCTTCACGAACCAAGCTGCGGAGTTGGTCCCGGTTATAAGGCCCGAAGCACGTATTCCCGCGCTGAAGATACCAGAAAGTCGCGACTCCAGGGGGCGGTGCTGGGGCTAGTTGCTGAGGCAAGACTGTCGGCTGACTTCCCCCTACGGGCGAATGCACGTTGGCTGGCCCTAATCCTGTGCTGGGAATCTTGGCTAAGCTGGGAGAAGCCACTCCCTGGCTGCCCAGGTCTCGAGGCACGCCGACCACCGACCGGGACGCGGAAGCGAGCGGTTTCTCTTGGGAAAGGCTGCGCACCCAAGCCCGTGCTCCCGCGCTGAAACGCTTGGCCGGATCGGCTTGTAACGCGGCACTGACACAAGCGCTCTCGCGTTCCGTCAGACCGGTCAAATCCCACTGCCCTTTACTTTGCCGCTCCAGGATCGCCCATGGATTGACACTTCGGTCAGTGCCCAAGCCAAAGGGATGTCGTCCCGTGGCTAGGTAAGCGAACATGGCCGCTAGGGCATAAACATCGCAAGTTGGACTATGCTTGCCCTGCAGCGTCTCGGGGGGAGCATAGCCGCAACTGCCAAAACCTGCGCCACTCAAATGTGTCTGCGATATCGTAGCGAACCGCGATAAGCCGAAGTCGGCCAGCTTCACTTCGCCCTGGAACAGCAAACAATTTTCTGGCTTGACATCCCGATGATAGAGGCCGCGGCCGTTGAGAAAATCAATGGCTTCCGCCAAGCCCCACACGTGTCGCAGTAACACGTTGCGCGGGATGCCCGCATGTCCATGTTGCCGATACCATTGCAATAGGCGGTTCAGATCGCGTATCGGTTCGTCGGCCAACTCCCAGACGGTAACCATGTAACCCAGGACGATGTCGTAATCCACCAGACTGACCAATCGCGGATGGGAAAGCAGTTGCAGGTCAGCCAACTGTTTGAGGATATCATGCTCCTGCTGGGCGGCGTTTTTGCCGTGGATGGGATCGAGACTCATCCGCACGGCGCGATACAAATTGCCGACTCGCGCCCGATACACCTCCCCAAATCCTCCCCGCCCTAAACACTCTTCCAGATGCCAACCCTTGCTCCGTCGCAATTCCTCCGCAACCGCTGCGACACCTTTCCTGCCTGGCGCTGGTTGGCTCATAGCTTTCAACCCGCTGCAAGGAACCGATTTGGTCGAAGCACGACGCTCCATTTCGATTACTTTCATTATCTTTTACCGGCGAACTCCTGTCAAACGAGCGGCTTTTTCGGCCTATCCTGAGTTCGGCCACGCATCGTCGTTTATAGAGCAAACGCGCCGTTGCATTCGAGCGCATAATTCTTGAGGTTCCCGATGCCTGCTGAATCACGAAATCGCTACAATACTGGCAATCGGCAGAACCGCCTCGGCGTGTCGGCATAATAAGCGCAATCTGCCGACTCCGCATCTGGTCTGGAGGTTTACCTTCCTAACCTACAACGACTTGGGGGGAACTCGGTTATGTCCTCGATCAATCCGTGTCCTCATTGTGGTCAGCAAGTTTCCATTCCCCAACAGTACTGGGGGACTATGGTGCGCTGTCCTATGTGCGGAGGTACCTTTCAGGCGGGCGCCGTTGCTTGGCCCGTTCGTCTTGCTCCGCCAGTCGAACCACATCGGGGCGGACTGATCCTGACCTTGGCTATCCTGGGACTGTTGATTTGTGGGCCCTTGGCATTAGCAGCTTGGCTCATGGCCGTGAGTGATCTGCAGAAAATCCGCCATGGAACCATGGACAAGAGTGGCTACGGCTTGACTCAAGCGGGCCTGGTGGTTGGTATCATCGGTACCATCCTCTGGCTGCTTTGGCTCTTTATTCTCATCGCCGGTAACAGTTGACACAAGCACTGACTTATGCCTGCCATCAGCCAATGTCCCAACTGTCATCGGCAAGTGCAAATCCCCGAAACTCTTTTCGGTCGCGCAGTGCGTTGTCCGCTGTGTGGGCAGTCATTTTCAGCCGGCGGTGCGTCCGCTCCCCTAGAATTGGCGGCAGCACCCTGGGAGCGGAGAGAGGATCTCCTACCGCACCGTGGCGGTCTGATTCTGACCTTAGGCATTTTGAGCCTACTGATCTGCGGATTACTCGGCCCGTTCGCCTGGATTATGGGTTCCAACGACTTGGCGAAGATGCACCGCGGCAGGATGGACAAATCGGGCTACGGAGCCACCCAGGCGGGCTATATTCTCGGAATCATCTCCACCGATTCTCACGGTACTAACCTGCGTTCCCGTGTGCTTGGTTGTCTTGATTGCCGCAGCAACCCGCCGCTAATCGCTTACCACTGTAGTCCAGACAATGCTGTCCTGCGATCACATGGGGATTTTGAATGACAAAGCAGGCCGACGCAAACTGCGAACTTGGGGGCGGGAGTCTTGAGAGGCGCGAGTCTTCAACGCGAGTTTAGCAGCCAGTTAGTAGTCGCTAACCGGTGAGCAAGCAACCAGGCTGTGGTATGAGCTATAGCGGAGCGCTTGGTTCATGGTAATTCAGTCGTCCAACCCCTGAAGTGCGATTTGTCGGAGAAGTGTCCAGGATTCAGCCTGCCTTGACAAGAGTTTCGGAACGCACCTGTCTAAGCAAGTGAGACAATTCTCACCCGCCTGAGGAACCAATGGAGCGCAACTTGTCCGATGGCGTGGGGTCGGGCATAGGTTTAGGCAAGTCCGTCTGGGATGACAGCCGTTTGACCAACACGATTAGTTCTTGCTTGAATAGACCCCCTGAGTTTATTAGATTGAATTACAGTAACAGGCTCGCCGCGAGGTGCCGTAACTGAGGGTTGGGCAATGGGCATTTACATTACGTGTGAGTGCGGACGTCAACTGGTTTTTCCAGACTCGTTAGCAGGGAAATGGGTGACCTGTCCGCAATGCCAACGAGTCTTTCAAATGCCCGGCGTGACCGCGCCGAACAACCCGAGAGGCAGCGGCTCGCCAGCGCAGTCGCCCAGCAGTGGTGGAGCCAGCGTCAGTCCCGCACCCATGGGGCTTTGGGCACCCAGCCAAGATGTCGGATTTTCTGCACCACCGCAGGCTGTGAGTTTGCCCACAGGGAGTCCTCATACTGGTAACGAGGCTCAATTGGCACCGCCTCAAAATGCCGTTCCGCCACCGGTTGACCCGCAACCATCCGAGCCCTCGGTACAAAATGCCCCAACGCGCAAGAACTTGCGTTGTCCGCAGTGTAGTAGCGGTAATGTGCGCCGGCTGAGGATAGTCTATGAGTCGGGAACGATAAATACGTCCGGTTTCGTTTCAGGCGGATACGTCGGCGATGGCGGTTTTTATGGGACGTACACAGGTAGTGTTTTAGGTAAACAACAAAGCCTGCTGGCTAAGAAATGTGCACCTCCTCGAAAGAAGCGGGGCGGTGGCATTTTTCTGACATTTGTTATTCTCGCTATCATCCTGGGTGGCTGCATGTTTTATAATGCCGCGACGTCTCCTGAAGATAAAGCACAAGTTCCGTGTTTGGTGTTCATAGCTGGGCTGGTGGCAGCGGTTGGAGTTGTTTGGTCTGTAAAGGATTACCTATGGAACCGAAATGAGTTCCCCCGACTGCGCGATTCCTGGGAAAGGAGTTTCCTATGTTTTCGATGCGGAGCAATTTTCCGAGCGCGTTAAGCGAGAAAATCTGCGGCTCCATCTGCCTGATGACGGCTTTCTCGAATAGCCTTGGAGGGCGCCTTTGAACTTCAAAGCCCTGACTCGGCGTCGCCGTAACAATGCCTGGTAGATGAGCCGATAAGGTTCTCAGTATCTCATGTCTCGACGCGCTCCGTTTGATTTGGCTATAGTCTAACGATAGTGCTACCTGAGTGCCGGTCGGTGAATGCGCCACGCTCCACAAGAGGAAGTGCTGGTCAACCATGAAAGGCATCATACTGGCGGGGGGGAAGGGGACGCGGTTATATCCGATGACGCGGGTGGTGAGCAAACAGCTCCTGCCTGTGTACGACAAACCGCTGGTTTATTATCCGCTGTCGCTCCTCATGCTCGCGGGTTTGCGCGACATACTGGTGATCAGCACGCCCGAGGACTTGCCCCAGTTTCGTCGGCTTTTGGGCAGCGGCGAACAATGGGGCGTGCGTTTCGCTTATGCGGAGCAGGATCAGCCGCGGGGTCTGGCTCATGCATTTCTGGTAGCAGCACAATACCTGGCGGGCGAACCAGCCTGCCTGATCCTTGGCGATAATTTGTTCTACGGTCACGGTCTGCCCGATTTGTTACGTCAGTCCGCGCAGTTACGCCAGGGGGCACTAATCTTCGCGTATCAGGTGAAGGAACCCCAACGTTACGGTGTCGTCGAACTGGATGCGCAGGGCAGA
Organism: Gemmatales bacterium; assembly: GCA_025056555.1. Classification (GTDB taxonomy): domain Bacteria; phylum Planctomycetota; class Planctomycetia; order Gemmatales; family HRBIN36; genus HRBIN36. The sequence goes on from JANWVZ010000012.1 coordinate 7,366, forward strand.
CCTGTCAGTATCGAGGAAAAGCCAGCGCGGCCCAAGTCGCGTTATGCCGTGCCGGGATTGTACTTTTACGATGGCCGCGTGGTTGAATTTGCTGCGATGCTGAAACCGTCAGCGCGGGGAGAACTGGAGATTACCGACCTGAATCGTCTTTATTTGGAGCGTGGCGAACTGCAGGTGCGAATCTTGGGGCGTGGCATCGCTTGGCTCGACGCCGGTACGCCTGAATCATTGCTCCAGGCGGCCGAGTTCGTTCACGCGGTGCAGGAACGCCAAGGCGTCATGGTGGCCTGTCCGGAAGAAATTGCCTACCGTATGGGTTATATTAGCCGCGAGCAACTTTGCGATTTGTCCCGACACCTGGGCGATAACAGTTACCGCGATTACTTGCTCCGCCTGGCCGAGGAGGGTTAGCTCTGGTCCGACAGTTGAACTTCTCTTGCCGCTGTTACCTGAAGCGTCGCAAAGTTAGCCACTGAAATTATTCGGCCAATGTTAGAACTATGGCCAAGTGATCCGACATCCGCGTTGGTCCGTAGATGTGAGCGACGAAGCAGGACTGAAGCGTCGCAGGCGGGCTTTGACTGAAGCAATTTTCAGGCATGAGCCGCGAGCGTCACCGAACTGACCAAAGTGCCCTGGCGACGAAGCGCTTATTGGTTCACCTTGGTTCCCATGACTTGAATTTGGCTTACCATGTGTCTGGGGCGGATTTGGATGTGTCGCCCTTCGTGGTGGCGCTGGCTTTGATTGAGCACGGTCGCACTCGGCCTGGTTTCGGATACCCTCATACCGTCAGGCTTACTGTTTTTCGGTTTAGCTCCCTGTGGAAAGCCTTCTCATACAGGTTTCATTTCTATTTCACTGGGGCTTAATAGTGCCCAGGATAACATGCGACAAAGAAAGCTATTCCACTGGCGTCGGAGGAGACAGTAACGGTGAGGCTGCGATTGACCTTGAGGCTAGGCGGGACGCCGATTAGCCCAGGGAACTTTCGGGGCATCTGGCAGGTCTAACAAAGGAAGCACCCACCCCGATACATGATGATGAAGCCCTTCCGCCGCAAGACCCTCCAGACTGGCTCCTCCCGACATCCCTCCCTCGCAAGGAACCAAGGCTATGGACTTCGGATTCACCCCACAACAATACGGCCATGCGGTAGCGCTCTTACTGGGAATGGTGGTGCTGGTGGGGCTGGTGGCTAAAGTCTTGTTGAGTCCGCGGCGCTTGGAGCGGGGAAACCGAGGAGCGTGTCTGCTGATCCAAGGCATGATTGGGGTGATGACGTGGCAGATAGTGGACCTGACCCAGAGCCAAGTACCGGAATCCCTGCGTCCAGGAACGACTCTAGCCGCGATGGTGCTCGCTTGTGTGCTCTGTGGGCTGGCAGGATGGATGGTGCGCAGAGGGAGTTTGCCCACCGGGGTGCGGGAAATACTGCTGATGGGCCTGACGAGTGTTTTGTTCGTCTTAGGAGCGTATGGTGCCAGTTCGGATACTATCTCCTTGTTCGAGGAAAAAGACTACCTTCCACCGTCGGTACTGTCAGGTGCCGACAACCATCAACTGAGCGAGAAACAGGCCTATACAGACCGGGGACGAGTCATCGCGCTGCATACTCCGCGCAACGTTCCTGCCGTGTCGGAGCGGAAACTTCCCGATCCGAGCGTTTATTGGCCCGAAAATGCCTTTGGTTACAAACTCATTCGCACAGCTCCGCCGGATCCCAGTTATAATTGCCACGGTTGGATATTTACGGCGGGACAGTACATACTGGCGCCGGATGACGTTCAGCGTATCCTGGAGGACAACGGCTATTACGAAGTCCATGACCCGAAGCCGAACGATATTGTTGTTTACTACGACCATCAGGGCATGATTACACACACGGCCCTGGTGCGCGCAGTCGGCGAGGAAGGATTCTTGCTGGTGGAAAGCAAATGGGGTTGCAGCGGCGGACGCTACCTCCACTTACCGGATCTCTGGTTTGCCGCACGCTATGTGTATTACCGCACGAATCGCGGCTCGCATGTGGTGAAGGGCCTGAACCAGTCCCCGCCGCGGCTGCCCTTGGCAGTGCAACCCCGGTGAATAGTTTAGACGCCTCGGCGGTTGCCGAATAACTCGATGTGCAGACGCGGGCAGTACCGATAGCCGTAGCGCTTACAAGCCTCCACGAGCCAGCGGCCCCGTTCACGCAATTGTTCCGACGTAACGCCCTGGGGCATCAGAAGTATCCGCTCCTGGGGAACCGGAGGTAATTGGCCTAAGAGGGTTTGCACTTCGATCAAATCACTGGGCTGCTCGATGACAAACTTCAACTGGTAATCGGGATAGCGCGTGAGAAATTGCCCAAGCACGTCCAGGCGGATCCGCAGGCGTTCATGCTGCTGGGCCCATCGTCCCGCTTCCCGCTGCCAGGGGGTGGAATTGCTCAGTTTCGGGCTGAGGCTCAACAGGTCGCACACTACCTCGCGATAAATCGTACCCGCAGTTTCGAGGGTGATGTGGCGGCCCGATTCGTGAAGTAGGCGGCATAATTCGACCAAGTCCGCATACAGGAAAGGTTCACCCCCCGTGATAACTACGTAGCCGCATTGATAGCGGAGAACTTCGTCCAGAATTTCTTCGACGCTGTAGTTATCGCCCTGCGGTTGCCAGGAGGCATATTCGGTGTCGCACCAGCGACAGCGCAGGTTGCAACCGCTGACTCGAACAAATACGGAAGGTGTTCCGGCCAGGATTCCCTCACCCTGGATCGAGTGGAAAATTTCTGCGACGCGAATCATACGAGGTTCCGTACAAAGCTGGTGACATCTGCTATGGTATCATAAGCAGGCCCACTACCGGAGAGCGCCCAAACGGAATGCACCGAATCTGAACTTGAGATCGGCGAGGGGATCATCCGCAGGCGGACCGCAGCGAAGTGAGCAACACAGCGGCCAGAGTATGTTGCACCGTCGCTGCCAGACGCTACTATGATTAGAGAGGGGAGGTCGGCTCTTAGCAGACATAGCGGGGATGAACTGTGCGACCAGTAACCCTTCAATGCCCACATTGTCGTCGTTCCCTGGAAGCGGACGAGAGTCAGCGAGGCCGTCGGCTGCGTTGTCCGCATGCGGACTGTCGCAGGCTATTTCGCTGGCGAGAAGATGGAACCTGTGTCGCGGAGGCGGAAGCAGCGCGGGTAACGGTTGGGAACCTGCCGGTGGTCTATCGGGATTGGCGGAGTGAACCGCCGCCGCGTCGGCAGACGGCAGCCGCTACTGCGATCGAAGAAGCGCCAGCCACCACCCAGCCCGCCGAGGAATCGGACGAAGTTTCTCTGGAAGAATTACGCGCTTTGGGCCTGTCGCCGGAACGCTTGCGTGGGCATTCGCGAGCCGGTCTGTGGACGGCCCTGTTTTTCCTCGGACTTCTGGGACTCACGGGACTGATCGGCTGGGTAGCTTTTCGGGCCGAACAATCGCGTGAACCGCACTTGGCCAGGGAAGCGGAAAAATTATTTCGCGAAGGACAATACTCCCAGGCCTTGACCAAGTATCGCGACTTGCTGCGGCAGTTCCCCGGCAGTTCACGGCGAGGGGAGTATTTATTTTACGAGCATGCCTGCCTGCTCCGTGCTCTGTTGAGTAATCCGCGAGTGGACATTCACCGCTTGGCGCAGACAGCTACTCAGTTCCTCCGCGACTATGAGCGCAGCCCTCAATTCGCCGAGCATCGCCGCGACCTGGCCGAAGCCCTGTACCAGGTAGCCCGTCGAACCCTCGAGGAGGCCAGAGTCAGTCTGGATCGACTGCTCCTGGATCAGGTGCAGGAAATTTACACTGCCCTCAAGGAGAAAGTCGGTTTCGGTCTCGGCGATGCGGGGGTGCGGAGCAACGAATTGGCGCAGGGGATTCAGCAAACCGATTACGCCATTCGACTCGCCGAGGCACGGAACCGATTGCAGCTGGCAATTCAGGCGGCTTTCCACTTGCAGCGACCAACGTTCGTCGCCCAGGCTCAAGAACTTTTTCACCAGCTGCGCCGGGATTTCCCCGAATTGGGTAAAGACGAGGCACTGTTGAAGCCCTTGGCGCAATTGGCGGAACTGGAATCCACGTGGTTGGCTCACGTTGCATGGGGGCAGTGGCAGGCGGCTCTCAACTACGTTATGGGCAGCGAAGGTCTGCCGTGCTTACCAGTCGGAGAATTGTGCCACCTCTGGTTTCCCATTGCCGACAGCGTGTGGCAAGTGCAGGCTTCGAGTTCGCTTTCCGGTTCAACCAGCGCGGGCGCTTCGTCGCCAACCCCGGCAGGAGCCCAGCCGCCAGTCGTAGTGCTTTCTGAGGGCCATCGCCTGCTCGCTGTACACACGGGTCAGGGACGAGAATTGTGGACTGCCACCATTGCCGGGGAGAAAAACCTGCGCGTCGTTTACCGCGATGTCGAAACGCCCCGCGTTTATGCGTGGGCTCCTGAACGGCGGGTCCTGGCAGCACTTGATTCGAGCTCGGGTCGCGTGCTCTGGGCACGGAAACTCCCCGGTTATGCTCCATTCGCTCCCAGCGTAAGTCCGCCCTGGTGGTGGTTAGCGGAACCCAGCGGCTGGGTGTGGTACGGCGAGACGGAAAGTGGCGAGGTTCAAGGAGCGTTCGGGTTGGATTACCCGCTGACGGCAAGCCTCGGCGTCAACAGTCTGACCAGCCAGGCAGGATTGGCTACGCACCAGAAACGCGTTTTCGTGCTCGATCCGCGAAGTCGGCAAGCTCGGGTGGCCATGACTGATCACCAGACGGGCAGCTTGGCGGGACATGTGGTGGTCTTACCCTCAGGCCTGCTGCTGCCCGTGGCCCAAGGCGAGCAAATTCAACTGGTGGGGGTTGCTCTAGCCAGCCCGAACACGCCAGCGACTGCGTCGGCGACCAGCTTACTCCGCTGGCCCGGTCGTCAGATCGTTCAGGTTGCCTCGAACGGGGAAACGGCTGTTATGCTCACGGACCGCCGCGAAGTTGTCCTGGCGCAAACCGCCTCTCCGCCGGGTTCCAGGCTTCGTATCCTGGGTGGGGGCAAGTGGACGCTCAATTTGCCCGTGGCGCCGGGAAAAGCCGACCACTTGGCCGTGCAGCTGCTGGGCGAACGATTAGGTGCCTGGTGGTTGGTGTCGAGCAACGGCCAGATGCTGCGTCTGTTTTGGGATGATTATCGCGAGCAGTTGGTTCAGGAAAGTTATTCCCTCCCCGCAGGGGAGTTGCTCGACTTTGCATGGGACCGCTCCCAGCCTGGACGGCTGATCCTGTTGTTACGTTCAACGGGCGAAGGAAGGCGTGTTCTGGCTTGGGACATTGCACAAGCCAGCGTTGTCTGGAACCGTGCACTCCCCCCAACCCGCGCCGGTGACAAGGCATCGGGCCAACCCTGAGGAGTGGCCGTGGCGGCTCAGGCGTTCGTCGGGCTGGAGATCGGGGGCACTAAGTTACAGGCAGCTCTGGGAGATGGCACCGGGCAGGTGTGGCATTGGTGGCGGGAACGGGTACCCGCTCAGGCGGACGCCGATAACGTTCGTGCCTTGCTGATCCAGGGAGTGCGCCATCTGCTTCAGCAAGCGAACTATTCTCCGCGCGACATCGCCGCAGTAGGCGCAGGTTTCGGCGGCCCAGTGGAAGATGCCCGCGGCACTGTCGTGCAATCTTTTCAGGTACACGGTTGGGCCGGTTTTCCCTTACGGGATTGGTTACAGGAAACCTTTGACTGGCCCGCGGTAGTCTGTAACGACGCGGCCACGGCTGCGCTGGCCGAAGCCTATTTTGGTGCCGGTCGCGGCAGGTCGCCCTGGTTTTACACCAATGTCGGTTCCGGAATCGGTGGCGCTCTCATCGTAGCGGGGCGCGTCTATCGCGGAGCTGGTCGCGGCGCCGGTGAGTTGGGACACTTGTGGGTGGACTATTCCTGGGAAGAACCCTGGCCTGAGCCGACGCGCTGGCGCGATCTCGAAGCAGGATCATCTGGTTGGGCCATCGAACGCCAGCTCGCAGCAACGCTCGGTGAAGCATGCACTGTGGCGCAAGCGCTGCACCTTCTGGAAAGCGGAGATGCGCGTGTGGCGGCCATCTGGTATCATGCCCTGAATCGTTTCGCTCTGGCGTTATCTCACGTGATTGCCTTGTTCGCGCCCCGACGTATCGTGGTCGGTGGTGGGGTAGCGCTCGCGGGAGAACGCTTCCTGGCGCCGCTACGCCTGGCCCTGCGCCGACTGGCCTTTTCCCCCTTAGCCGACTGCGATATTGTGCCAGCTGCTCTGGGAGAAGCCGTCGTCCCTCAGGGCGCCTTACTCTTAGCTCGGCATGGCTTAGAAGCGCTCACATTCGGACCGGAGCGATGATCATTACCATAGACGGCCCAGCCGGCGCAGGAAAAAGTACTGTGGCACGCCAACTGGCACAACGTCTGGGTTTCACCTACCTGGAAACCGGAGCCATGTATCGTGCCGTGGCCTTGGCCGTTCACCGCGCGGGTATCTCTCCTTCCGACGAGGCGGCCTTGGCAGCTCTCCTGCCCCGATTGCGACTCCGTTGGCAAGACGGACGTATCTTCCTCGCTGACCAGGACGTGACCGACTTGATTCGCCATCCGCAGATTACGGAGCTGGCACGCCAAGTCGCTGACAGTCCTGCCGTTCGTCAGTATCTCGGCGAGCTCCAACGACAGATTGGCCAACACACCCATCTCGTTACCGAAGGACGCGACCAGGGCACGAAGATTTTTCCCCATGCCGACTGCAAGTTTTTTCTAACCGCCTCTCCGGAAGTGCGGGCACGGCGACGGTGGGAAGAATTGCAACGGCAAGGTTTTTCCTTCACCTATGAGGAAGTGCTTCGCCAGCAGCTCGAGCGCGATCAACGTGATGCGCAACGCTCCCTGGCCCCTATGCACCCCGCCCCGGATGCCATTCTCGTGGACACTTCGCAACTCACCGTGGAGCAAGTCGTCGATCTTCTCGAGGCCCACGTGCGGCGCCGGCTGCCTGTTCAGGGAATTGCTCTTATTCCGTAGCATCCGGTCGGGCATCCTGGTATATTGTCACAAATTTCGGTAGACCTTCGTTAGTGAATAAAGAGGCCGTGTCGCCCTTTAAACTCTCTAAGACTGAGGCGCTCATGATGGGGCCGCCGAAGCGTCTGTTTGTAGCTGTGTCCACCGGGCAGAATATTGCCAATCTCCCGCCGATCCTGGAGTTTGCTGGCCAGGGAGATTTAGTTCTCTGGCTGGAAAGTCCGACAGCCTCATCGCAACGGTGGACTGAACCTGCCATGACCATCCTGAAGCGGTTTGGCATTCAAAGCTTGCCGCCTGTGTTATTACCGCCCCAGATTGATGTCAGTTCCTGGAAAGAATCGTTGGCCTCTCATCTGGCCCACTGCAGCGCCAGGAAACTGCACCCTGTCCTGGTTCTGAATGGCGGACACAAACTGATGGCCGTGGCACTGGTGGAGCTCTGGCGCGGCTTTCGCCCTACCTTGCTTTACGGTTACGACCGACCTGCTGCCCTGGGCCGGAGCGACGACCTGATCAACCTGCATTTCGAGGTTGCGCCTTATCGGGCTCACCGGCTGGATTTGCCGGACATTCTTTTAGCCAGCGGTTATGTCATTCATGGTGCGCTCAAGTATGGGCGTGTCTATGCCGCCACGCCTTCGCCGGATGCCCTGCCTTTGCCCAAGACCTGCTATGATTTGGACACAGCACCCAACTCTTCAGACAAGCGGAATAGTCAACCGCCGCCAGCACCTCGCTGGGTTCCCCTTACCTCGCGAGTCAGCGACACTGAACTCCAATCTGCGATCTCTCAGTTACCGGCAGAAATTCGCCAATGGGAGAAAAGTGTCATACCCTTCATGATGGTGAATAGCAGCCCCAGCGAACAAATGTACGAAAACCTCTACCAAGCCACGGTCAAAGTTTTGCGGAGTATCCCGGCATTCCCAGCGATGGACTTTGCCAATTTCAAAGACTTGGCATCAGGGATGGTCAGCCCGTCTGAACTCCAGCAATGGAAACGTCAAATTGATCAACTGCTATGTCCTAAAAAGCCTGGCAACATTGAAGGAAAAAGTGTTCGAACCACCCAGCAACGGAAACGTCAAATTGACGAACTGCTATGTCTCAGAAAGGGTCATAATCAACGTATCCAAGAACTGCTCGCCCCTCGCAGATGCAAGGTTTTCAGGCAGGTGTGTTCGTTAGTACGCGTATTAGATAACTGCCCGCCCAAAGCGGATATGAGTTTGCACGTGCGATCGGAGGACAGGCCTCTTGGCGAACAGTTTGAACTGGCAGTGGCCAAACGTGTCGTACACTTAGCTTCCCAACCTCCCCATGACCAAGTGGTGCAGTCTGTCTGGGTGGGTGTGAAGGTCGGGCGGGAAGTCAATCCATGCGAAGTCGCTGCCGAGTTGGATGTATTATTAGTCCTTAAGAACGGTATTCTGATACACGTTGAGTGCAAAACCGGGACGTGGGAGCGCAAGGATATAGACGCTCGCATTGCGAACCTGAAGCGTCTTGGCTCACTGAGTGCACGTCTGGCCGTGTGCACCCCGATGTTCACCCATGCCCCCAAACACCTGGACGATAACTTACAGCGGATGCATGAGAACCGAATGCGCTTGGAAAAAACCCCTGACATCCACTACATCCCCTATACCCTCCCGAACCAACCTCGGCGATACATCGCGCGGAATTCATCGAGCGAAGACGTTTACGAAGTAGGCACTTTTGAGGAAGCCTTTGCTGAGCTCCTGAAGGAATACGTTTTGCGGTAGACGCATGGACACGGCCCCATGACACCGCCGCAGCGATTCTCTCCCGGTTTGCGAGGCTACCGCAAATCCGATCTCGACCCCATCCGCTGGAAGGTGTTTTGGATGGTGAGGAACAAGTGTTTCATCTTCGCTAAAGATGCTAATAAATCGTTTATCGCTCCAGTGGCCGCTGGTCTGTGAAACGAGGTTCTGGGAGACGCCAATCGGCGGGCCCGAAAATCACGCATTCCCAAGGCAACAGAGTGGTGTAATCCTCGAGGTCTGAGCGAGCGCCGCCATAGCGGGGCCATTCACTGCTCAAAAGCACAGCTTCGTGCCCTTCCCGCGCAGGACAAAGTTGCGGTTGCGCAGTGAGGTTGCAGACGATGCGGGTCTGAAACTTGGAGCGTGGCCCGCGCCAGAGTTGCAAGATTACCGGCTGCTCCGCTGGCGCGAGCTGAGCCTCCCGATTCGAGAAATCGCGCCACGCAGGCCAGGAGCGCCGAGCTTGGAGCAAATCTTTGTAGAGCCGCCGCAATTGGCTTCGTGCCTGGGGCTGCGACCATTGCCAGGAGAGCTTACAGGCCTGGAATGTTTCCTCCGCCTGCGGATCAGGCACTTCGGCAATCCAGCCCAGACGGGCCAGTTCTCGCTTTCGCCCTTCCCATACTCGCAGGGCCAAATCCCTGTCCTCGAAGGAGGTGAAAAAACAAAACGGTCGGTCTTCGCCGTATTCCTCGCCCATGAACAGCAGAGGAATGTAAGGGGCAGCAAGCACCAGACAAACCGCCTGCCGATACGCCGAGGCTGGCAATTGCCGAATCAGACGCTGTGGTTCTGCTCGATTCGCCACCAAGTCGTGATTCTGAAGGTAAACCACAAAATGCTCGCCGCTGATCTCGCCAGGGGGCGCTCCATGACGGCGTTGTCGGTAGCGGCTATAGATGCCGTCCAGGACGAAAGTCTTGTTCCACGCCTTGACGATGTGCTCCGGCCTGCCGAAATCCACGCCATAGGCCTGCCTTTCTCCTGTGTAGAAAGCATGCAGGGCATGGTGATAATCGTCATTCCAGACGGCATCCAGACCGTAGCCCCCGAACTGAGCGGGCCGTACCAGGCGCGGGTCGTTCGCATGGCTCTCGGCAATCACGACCGCCGGCCAACCACGCCGCGCCGCCGCTTCTTCGGCGGCTTGTCGAATGTCCGCCAGGATGTGTTGAGCCGTCATATCGTAAATCGCATGCACGGCATCCAGACGCAAACCATCCACATGATATTCTTCCAACCAGAGGCGAACATTATCACCAATGAACTGGCGGACCCCATCCGACTGAGGGCCGTCATAATTCAAGGCAGGACCCCACGGTGTGCGATAACGGTCGGTGAAATACGGTGCAAAACGCTCCAGATAATTCCCTTCGGGGCCGAGATGATTATAGACCACGTCCAAGATGACTGCTAACCCGTGGGCGTGGCAGGCATTGACCAGTTGCACCAGGGCCTGCGGACCTCCATAGGTATTGTGCACCGCGTATAAGTGCACCCCATCGTAGCCCCAGTTGCGCGCACCGGGGAACTGGGCCAGCGGCATAAGTTCGATGGCGGTGATGCCCAAATCCACCAACGCCGGCAAACGCGATATTATGGCCTCGAGCGTGCCGAGTTCGGTAAACGTACCGCAATGTACCTCATAAATCACCAAATCCCGAAGTGCAACGCCATGCCAAGGCTGGTCTGTCCAGGCAAAGCGTTGGGTGTGCACTACGGCCGAGGGTTTATGTATCCCCATCGGCTGCCAAAGCGATGCCGGATCGGGGTAGATAGCCCGACCGTCTAGACGATATGCATAGGTTTGACCCTCAGGCACGTCAGCGCGACTGACGCTGTAGTAACCGAAATCCTCGGCCTGCATGGGGATGATTTCATAATTGGCTTGAGAGGTGTAAAGCACCAAATCTACCTGCTGAGCAGTCGGCGCCCACACGCGCCAACAGGTGGTGTCATCTTCCAGGGGATATGCTCCGATGCTTCTGAGAAAAATAGGCTTGGCCATGGATCGGGTCCCGGAGCCATAGAAGCCAGGGAGGTCGTGTCTTCAGGACGCGGACGGCTGCGTGGCCTCAGCAAACCAGACCTGATACACACGCCGCGCCACGACTTCAGCCGGTTCGGTGTCTGCCACGGGCAAGCGCACCACGCCGGGCAGATGACGAAACCAGCTCAGCTGATGCTTGGCATAGTTGCGACTGCGAATCTTGATGCGTTCAATCGCTTCCTGCCGCGAGCATGTGCCTTCCAGGTAGGCGATGAGTTCCTTGTAGCCCAGAGCCTGTCGAGCCTGGCGGCTGAGCGGTGGGCTAGCGTGTTGGCCTGCATGCACAAGTCGGCGGACTTCGTCTTCCAGGCCAGCGGCCAGCATGGCTTCGACCCGCTGCTCGATGCGGCGATATAAATCCGCCCGCGGCAAATCCAGCCAGACCGGCGGATAACGCCTCGGCCAGGGCGAGTCGAATTGATGATGCCAGGAGCTCAGCGGCCGACCAGTCAGACTCCAGACTTCCAGAGCACGCACCAATCGGCGTTTATCTGAGGGATGGATACGCTGCGCGGCAATGGGATCTACTTGCTTCAACTGTTGATGAAGTTCCGCACCGCTCTGTTGTTCCAGCTCATGGCGAAGTTCCGGGTCGGCCCCTGGCCCTTCAAAAAGACCACACATTAGCGCTTTCAGATACAGAGGTGTGCCACCGACAAAAAGCACTTCCTTGCCGCGTGCGCGAATTTCCCGCACGCATTCCGCTGCCTGGCGCAACCACCACGCTACGTTAGCCGATTCCCAAGGCTCCAGAACGTCTATCAGGTGGTGTCGCACTCGCTGTCGCGCCTCGGCGGGGGGCTTAGCCGTGCCGATGTCCATCCCGCGATACAGAGCCATCGAATCCATCGAAATAATCTCGCCGCCGAGTCGCTCGGCGAGTATCAAACCCACCTCACTCTTCCCGACCGCGGTCGGTCCGGTCAGCACAAAGCAATCCAGGAACGGCTCCGGCGTCATATCGCTTTGCTACCTCTATGGGCAGAGTAGTCGGCCTAAACAAGTATATGGTGCTTCGCTTCTTCTCCTGGGCTGCCTACGCGCCAGGTACTGGTAACTGGGAATGAGATACGGATGAGGCTAATAATCAAGGCATCAGGGATTCATGGCAACTCGATTCACGGGGCAATCCCCCTGAATCGGCATCAAACGGTGAAGCCCGTTCAGCAGCGCGGCGCGGATACACGGGGGCAACGGAGGTGGGCTGGTGTCCGGAATTTTCAGTTTCGACATGAGGCGGGTGATCCAGGTTGCCTCCGCGCGAACGGTCTGCGACATCGGCCCTCTACATGATTGCGGATTCCCCCGATAGGATGTTTTCACTATGCAAGAAATCCGACGATTATTCCGTGGGCGCCTTATCTTGGCAGATGAAGTGCTGGAAGAAGGCCACGTACTGACTGCTGGCGCACGAATTGAGGCGGTCGGCGCCGGGCCGGGGCCAACGGCAGAAGCGGATGAAGTGGTGGACAGTGGCCAGGGGTATATCGCGCCGGGCTTTGTAGACCTCCACGTCCACGGAGGCGATGGCGCTGATTTCATGGATGGGAGTGAGTCGGCCATCGTAACCGCCTGTCGCGCCCACGCGCGGCACGGCACTACCAGTTTGCTCGTCACCACATGTGTGGCCTGGAAAGAACGGATTCTTGAAGTGCTGCGTTGCTGCAGGCGCTTGAGAAACCAGCCGGAAAAAACAGGTTCACGCGTGCTGGGCGTCCACCTGTATGGGCCGTATTTCGCTGCCGAAGCACGGGGTTGTCATCCCGCGAGACCCTTGCGGCAACCCCAGCCGCAGGAGTATGCTGAGTTTCTTGAGTTCGCGGACACGATCGTCACTGCGTCTATTGCGCCAGAATTACCGGGCGCAGAAGCGTTCGCTCGCGCTTGCCGGGAACGCAAGATCCGATTGAATATCGGCCACTCGCAGGCTACCGCAGAACAAGTCGCTCAAGCGATTCGCTGGGGCGCACGCCATGTTGACCATCTGTATTGTGCCATGTCCGATAAGACCAAACTGCGGCGCAGTCAATCCTGGCCGATGCGTGGCGGAGTTCTGGAAGCCACCTTGCTCTACGATGAACTGACCACGGAAGTCATCGCCGACGGCGTGCATTTGTCCGCCGATTTGCTGCTCCTGGCCTGGAAATGTAAAGGGTGCGACCGCCTGGCGCTGGTTACCGACTGCAACCGTGCGTTGGACTTGCCGGACGGACAATACGTCTTTGGCCCACAGGATGAAGGCGAACCGTTCCAAGTACGCTGCGGTATCGCACTTACCTTGGACGGCCAAGGGTTAGCTTCGAGTGTGCGCGGAATGGATTGGATGGTGCGAACATTTCACCAACTCACCGGCCGACCAATTTGGGAGGTCGTCCGCATGGCCAGCCTCACGCCAGCACGCATCATTGGTTGGGAGAATCAACTGGGTAGTCTGGAACCGGGGAAACTGGCCGACATAGTGATCCTGGATCCCCAGCTCCAGGTGCGACAAGTTTACCTGGGCGGACAACCGCTTTCAACAATTCCCTGTGGACATGCTTCGCCAGGCTGAGAAAGGTAGCACGCCTCATGGCCCGCGCAATCCTTTTTGCAGCGATCGCTTACGCCGCTGGTGCCGCAGTAATGACCTCCTGCAATCAACGTCAAGTGACTTTCGGACAGGCACCTGCTTCCTGGCGTTTTGAGATGCAGGAGATAGACCGCAGCCTGAAAGTTGGCTACGCGGTTTTGTTGGCCGACGTCAATAATGATCGGCGAGCCGACATCGTCGTGGTGGACACCCATCGAGTGATCTGGTTTGAAAACCCTCACTGGAAGATGCACTACATCCTGAAGGGCGAAACGAAGCCGGACAACGTGTGTTTGGCGGCGCATGACATAGACGGGGACGGACGGCTCGACTTCGCGCTGGGAGCGGGTTGGCGACCTTTCGATACCCGCAGCGAAGGTACCCTGCAGTGGCTCCGTCAAACCGATTCCCCGTATAAGCCGTTTGAGCTTTACCCCATTGACGCGGAACCGAGCATTCACCGCATTCGTTTTGGCGACGTTCTGGGGGAAGGCAAGCCGCAATTGATCAGTGTGCCCCTGATGGGGCGGCAAGCAACGCGCGAAAAGAATTGGCTCGACGCCGCGGTGCGGATTACTGCTTACCGAATCCCTGCCGATCCGCGGCGCGACCGTTGGTTGCCGCAGCTCCTGAATGCCTCGCTACACGTGGCGCACAATTTTGACCTGGCCGACGTGGACCGTGACAGTCGGCTGGACGTGCTGGTGGCCAGCTATGAAGGAGTCACACTGCTGCGCGCCCAGTCGCCGGGAACGTGGAAGAGTTCTCTGTTAGGCGTGGGGAATCAGGAGAATCCCTTGAGTAACCGCGGTGCCAGTGAGGTCAAGATCGGTAAACTGAAAAATGATCAGCAGTTTATCGCTACGGTCGAACCCTGGCACGGTCATCAGGTAGTCATCTATACGCCATCGGATAAGACCTATGAAAAGCCCTGGCAACGCCGTGTGATTGATGAGGAACTGCGCTGGGGACACGCGGTCTGGTGTGCCGACTTAGATGGCGATGGAACCGACGAAGTCATCCTCGGGGTGCGAGACCGTTTGAATGACAAGGTAGGCCCCGGAGTACGCATCTATCAGTGTCTGGACGATGTGGGGCAGCGCTGGCACAGGACTGTCATTGAAGAGGGTGGAGTCGATTGTGAGGATTTAGCTGTGGGCGACCTGGATGGAGATAAGCGGCCCGACATTGTTGCTGTCGGTCGCTTCACAGGTAATGTACGCATCTACTGGAACCGTATGACGCGTTAAGGATTCGCTGCTGCGGAAGGCCAACGCCTCAGCAAATGATTTCTATAGGTTTGGAATTACTGCCCCATGCCCTCAGTAGAAGCCGATCCACGGGGCTCAGGGGATCCAGGGCTTGGTGGTATCCTGGTTGGTATGAAACAATACGTAGGTCTGGGGTGGCGCAGGCAGCGTTCAACGATAGGCTTCGTAATCTTTCCCCAGGAGCATAGAAGCAATCTTGAGTTGGAGAATTTCATCAGTTCCTTCGTAGATGCGACAGACTCGCACGTCGAGGAGATGGCGACCTGGCCGAAAGAGCACCGACCAACCGCGGCCGCCAAAGAGCTGGACGGCGCGATCCGCCACCTCCCAGGCGGCCTGAGAGGCGAAGAGTTTAGCCAGGGCCGTGAGGCGGTCCGCTTCCTGATATAAAGCGATGATATGTTCACCAGCGCGATCGGATTCGCTGGAATGCCCGCGGGCATCGTCCCAGCGTTGTTTGGCTTGCGCGGCGGAGAGAACGAGCGCTTCCACTGCAGCGCGATAAGTCTCCATCCAGGCCAGGTGCTGCTGGACAAGCTGATGCTTGCCGATAGCCTTGCCGTGCTGCTGTCGTTCCCGGGCGTAGCGGAGAGATTCTGCCAGACAATCTTCAATAACGCCCAGGCAGCCGGCCGCGACACTTAGACGCCCGCTTATTAGAGTGGTCATGGCGATGCGGAAGCCGTCACCTTCCCGCCCGAGCAAGTTGCTGGCGGGTATTCGCAGCTCGCGCAATTCGAGCATGGCGGTACTGCAGGTCGGCATACCCATCTTGGCCGGCAACTCCTCCCGAATCAGGCCAGGCCCATCGGTTTCCGCGAGGAAGGCACTGATGCGTCCGGCGCGTCGCCCCGGCTCAGCGGGCTGTTGCAGTGCTGATTCGGGATAAGCGAAGGTCACTAGAACATTGGCGATGCCGCCGTTGGAGATCAGATACTTCACACCGTTGAGGACGTACGTATCACCCTCGCGGCGCCAGGTGCTGGACATCTCCAGAGGATTGCTGCCGGCGTCCGGTTCGGTCAGGGCAAAGGCGAAGATCTTGTCGCCCCGACAGGATGCGGGAAGCAAGCGCTGTTTCTGCTCGGGAGTGCCGAAATAAAGGACGGGGATTTGGCCGATGGACGTATGCCCGGAAAAGAAAGTACGCACGCCGGTACCTTCGCGATTGATCCGCGCCAGGGCTTGGGCATAGGTAATCGCATCCGCACCACGGCCGCCGTACTCCTCCGGCACCGGCATCCCCAACAGACCATACTTTTTCGCTAATGGAACCACCTGCTCGTTGAAGCGGCGCTCCAGGTAGCATAATTCCTCGATGGGACGGATTTCTTCGCAAAAGGCCTCCACATCGCGCAGAAGTTTTTCGCGCTTAGCCGCGTCCATAGTCAGGCTCCTTGGCGTTCGGGCACATGTGCCTGGGCTTCAGGGAGCGCGGGGCGAAACACTTTCAGAGACTGTCCAGGAATTCGCGAATCGCATCGTAAATCGCGGCGAAGCCCACGGAATTATGATCGTGGCCTGGGACAAGGATGAGTTTCTTGTGTCTGCTCGGGCAGGCCTCATAAAGGCGCTGGGCATGGTGAGGCGGAATCAGTTCGTCGCGCTGGCCATGAAGAATGAGCAACGGTTGCGAATAGTGGCGGATCCTGGCCAGGTTATCGAATCGCGTGCGCACCAGCCAGCGCGCAGGAATAAACGGAAAGATTTCCTGAGCCAGATCGGGAATGGAAGTGAAACAGGCCAGGAGCACGAGTGCGGCATGAGGTTCCTGCAAAGCCAACTCCGTGGCTACGCCTCCGCCCAGAGATTCACCGAAAAGCACGATGCGTTCAGCAGGAAACCCTTGCTCCCGCAGCCAGCGATAAGCCGCTCGGCCCGCCGCGTAGCAATTCTTCTCGCTGGGCCTGCCGGAACTGTGGCCATAGCCGGGATAATCGAAAATCAACACCGCCGCCGCCACGCGTTTCTGCCAATCGTCAATGAAAACGTCGCGGAAACTGAGATTACCTGCATTGCCGTGGCAGTAAAGCAGGTACCACTTAGGCTCCTGAATCGGGCACCACCAGGCGTGGATCTGCTCGCCGCTTTCCAAAGTCCACCAAACGTCCTGTTTGTGAAACCGGGTCCGTTCCTGCCATTCCTCGTCGGCCGGAGTCGGGCGAAAAATCAGACGATGTTCCAGTACCATGAGGATTCCCAGCATGGCCAGGTAAAGCAGGGCGAAATAGACCAGGGTGCGTCGCAGCAGGCTCGACCAGGAGCTGCGCGAGGATACTGGGTGCGCTTCAGAAGCACAAGGATTTGGTGTGGTCATAGAAAGGCGAGGGGAATCAGGCGTGAGATGCGCCGGGGGTCACCATTCCAGGTCGAGTCGGGCCACGAACAGCTGGTCGCGATCGCCTCGCTGATAGAAGTCTTCAAGAAGCACCCGCAGATCCGGCTGGACCCGAACCTGCCAAGTCTGGCTGGGCACCAGCAGTTGAATGCGAATGTCCTGACCAAGCTCTACCAACTCGCTGTTGAGCCAGATGCTGATGCGCCGCAGATTCCCACTGGTGCGCACCTGGATGCGGTTGCCCTCCAGCACCCGTGCCGCCAAGCGATGATTGCCCGGCGGATGGGGCAGGCTGAGCCAATAGAAGCGATCTTCTTCGGGACGGATACCGACAAAATCCCGATGACCGAATTCCCCCAGTACCTGCGGATTGCCCAGATGCCAGGGAGTGGCATGGCGTTTTTTGCGACTCATCCACTCAAAAATATCGCCGATTTCACCGGCGAAGAATTCACGGCCGCGGCCATCGTATTCGATGTATAAACTGGGAAATCCGGCCTGTACCCAGTTGCGGAACAGCGCTCGCCAATAGGCCGGACCTTCATTGGCCGGCGGGTTGCCGTCGCGTCGGGGGCCATCCAGCTCGCCGACTACGACATAAAACGGTAAGTATTGGGCGTTGGTCCAGTAAGTACCCTGGTGAGGCCCGGGACGACCGCTCATCACGACCACCCCCGCAAACAGATCGGGGTGGGACATCCCCAGATCAAAAGCGAGCGAGCCTCCTTCGCCCAGTCCGAACACGAAGACTCGGGAAACGTCCACGGCATAACGGCGGCGCAGGTCGCGCAACACGTCCAGTACCGCTTGCTGTTCGGCCGCAGTGTAGCGGTAAGTGCTTTGGATGGCGCTGGACCAAGGCACGACCGCCAGAATAAAACCCCGCTCCGCGGCAGCCGACAGCCAGGGTTCCGCCGCAGCGCGAGCGTCCTGACCAGCATCGGGAAGAATCAGCAACGTCGGGTAGCGACGGTGGGGATGGTATTCCTTCGGCACGTGCAAGAGATATTTCTGCCTGTCCGGGGTGAGAGTGGTCTGTGCCAGGAGTTGAGCTGGGGGCGGGTTTTCGGCGCGCGGAGGCGGAAGATAACGTATCATCTGCACCAGCAAGTCCACGTCCTGCGACCGTGCCTGGCGTAACTTTTCCATCAGTTCCAGGCGTTCGCGCGGGTGATCCTGGACGAGAATTCGCAGGATCATTTCGCGTTCCCGCCAGAGTTGCTGAGCCAGTTCGACGTTGGCCTCGGCCAGACGCTCGCCCAGCATCCAGCCAGTAACCGCCAGGGCGAGTAACTGTTCGGTCTGAAGCTGGGGACTTTTCCCCTGCTGGCGGAGCCGTTCTTCCTGGAGAGCCAGTTGGCGGAACGGTTCCAGACGAGTCGCGGTATCGAGGTTCAACTGCTCGGTGATTTCCCGCAAGGGAAGGGCCCAAGGTTCAGCTGCGGCAGAGCGCAGTGCTTTGAGCAGACGCTTGGTGGTTTCCAGCTCCCGACGGCGATCCTGAAGTTGCACCTGAACGGTGCGGGCCGTGCGAAGCGCCTTCTCGGTGGCATAGGCCGCTGGAAACTGTCGCAACAGTTCTTCGACGCGCTGATACTGACCCGCCGCGTAGGCCCATTCCAGCCGTTTGGCTATCTGGTCTGCCTGAGCGCGACGGAGCTGCTGTTCGAGTTCGACCAGCACTTCGGTTGGGGCTTGCGGATCCTCGCGCAGTTTCAGGAGTTCAGCCTCGGCCTCCTCGAGCCAGCCGGTCTGCAGGCAGAAGCGAAATAGTCTCAAACTCTGCTCATAGGGAGCTAAAGGCGTCTTCTGGGTCCGCAGATGTTGTCGCACAATCGAGAGCAGCGTGCCACGGTCGAATTCTTCGGGACGATAGGCGGCAGTCCAGCGGATTTCCGCCGCCGAGGCTAACACCGCTTGTGGCGTAATCGAAGTGATATATTGGATGCGTTGCGTCAGTCCGGGCAGAAACTCACCTTTCACCACCCGACTGCCGTTGGTCTGGGGCCGTTCGCTCACCAGCCACGGCCCGACTTCCGAAAAGTTTGGCACACGATGCAGCGTAGGCGATACGTTGAAAACATTGAGTTGCCGCGGCAAACGGAAGGCTTGCAGCGCTTGCGTCTGCTGTTCTGGAGGATCGGAAACCGCCAGATGGACGTTCTTATGGCTAAATGCAATTCGCCGCGCGCCATCGCTGACCAGGTAGAAACCTTGTGTGTCCGCCAACCAAACCACGTTACCACTGGCAGGGTCGCGGTGAATCTGACCTTCGCGTAAGATACGACCCCGCAACACCGTACCATCTTTGAGAAAAACATACTCGCTGAATCCCACCGTTGGCAACAATATCGCCCCGACGGCCCACGGCAGCAGCACCAACTTTTTCCCCGGCATACTCCGCTCCCCTGTAATGGTCCAGACCAGTTCCGCGCGACCTGTGCTCTCTTTATATACATTCTGGCAGAAATAAAGCGCTGCAGAAAGGCCAAAATTGCGCCGTTATCTCCTGGAGAAACCAGGATTTACAGCCTGGAAGTCAACTTCCGTTATGAACATAAGCGATACTCTAGACGTATGTTCAGGAAAAGCCCACCACGCGCAGTCTTGGGATATTCGCCAATATGGAACGGTTTTTGCACAATGAAGAGCGCCGTAGCGTCCAGGAGGGATCGTCATGCTGGTAGTCACCCGTAAAGCAGGTGAGCAAATAGTCATCGGCGACAACATTACGGTAACGGTGTTGGAAATTCGCGGTCGGCAGGTGAAGATTGGAATCCAAGCACCCGACAGCGTCCGCATCGTGCGGGCCGAGCTCCTGGATCGCAGACCTCAAGGCCACGGCAACCTTGAATCCGACTCGGCCGAGGACGCCGCAGATTGTTCGCGCCTGGTCTGGCAGCACGTTATGGCCTAGCGATCCCGAAGCGCCGAGGACTTGGGAGCTTACTCCGTGTGGCCAGCAGGAGCGATACCATGCCGAGCAAGCTCTCGCGCCACGTACCAATTCTCTGGCTGGGACTGTGTTTGACTCCGCTGGGCCTATGGGCAGTTCAGGCTGGGCTGTTTCGGGATAAACGGCTGGAAGCTGCGGTGCGCCGACTCTTGCCAGAAGCTAAAGGAGAACTTACGGAGCAACACTTAGCTAATGTCCACATCCTGGAGGCGAAAAATAGCCAGATCATCGAACTGGCGGGTTTGGAGAAATGTCGTAACCTCAGTCTGCTGAACTTGGCGGGAAATCAGGTGGAAGACCTGGCGCCGCTCGCCGGATTGCCGAAGTTGCAGTATCTGGACGTGTCGAATAATCGCCTGCGCCAATTGGAACCCGTGGCCAAATTGCCCCAATTGCAATACTTGAATGTGGCAGGAAATCAGATCACCGATGTGCGTCCTGTAAGCCAACTCAACCGGCTATACTTCCTGAGTCTGGCAGGTAACCAGATTCAAGACCTGAGCCCGCTCGGTGGGTTGACCCAACTGGTTTCCTTGGACATCAGCAAGAATCAGATCAGCGATTTAGCTCCTATAGCGAAGCTGACCCGGTTGAGTACGCTCAACGCCAGCGATAATGCGATCAGTGATGTCCGACCTGTTGCTGGTTTGCCGGAGTTACGATTGCTCATCCTGGAACGAAACCGAGTCGCAGAGCTGGGTCCACTGGTAGAAGCCTGTCGCCGCGATGCCGCCGGCCCGCGCCAGTTCGCGCCATTTCTGCGTTTATATCTGGCAGGAAATCCGCTCAGTCCCCAAGGCAGGCAACAAATTGCGGAATTGCGCAAGCTGGGCGTGCGCATCGAATCCGAATGAAGCCGTGGGCTTCAGGAACGCTTTTCCAGTTGTTTACGCAGGGCGCGCAAAGCCCAATACAAAACGGGATCGGCTTTCGGGTTGTCCAGAGCATGAGCCGCCTCGGGCCTGCTCAGATCGCGTTGACGACGCCCTTCGCGCAGACGTTGTTCGAGCTGAGGCGATAATCGAACTTCAAAGCCGCGGTCTGGGAGCACGCCCCACTGGTCCGATTCCCGTTCATTCCAGGGACGTTGCATGTTCTTACCGCTGGGGCGCTGAAAAAGCCCCACAGACAGCTTCATCTCATGGTACGGGCCCACCGGGTGTGTCAGGGGTATAGGCTGTTGCACCGTGGCCTTGCCATGAGTCCGTTGCCCGACCAGAATCGCCCGCTGATTATCCTGCAGAGCGGCGGCTATCAATTCCCCGCCACCTCGCGTTTCCGAACCGATGAGCACCATGAGCGGAAAATCCGTAAAACTGTCCTCGCGGGAACTGACGTGGGTTTCTTGCAGCCCTCCCGGTTGGGCCAGACCTTTGTTGACCGCACGGCGATACTTGACGGTGCAAATGGGGCCTTCAGCCAGCAGCAGATCGGCAATGCGTAGCGCTGCGTTCAACGAACCGCCCGTACAATCCCGTAAATCCAGCACCAAGCCCCGCAGGCCCTGATTGGTCAACTCGCGCAGCACAGATTGGAACTTGTCCGGCGTCCGCAGGTAAATCTCCAGAATGCGAACGTAACCGATCTTGGCTGATTCATCCAGCCAATAAGACCACTGTTTCGCGTCGGTGCGTCGAAAACCCAGAACCGATTCCACTTCGTAAATTTCGCTGGTCAATTCGACTTGCCGTCTGGTAGCGGTTTGTGCCGTTTCGACGGATAGGTGTATTCTCCTTCCTATCTGTGCCGCCAAAGCCTGGAGGCGTGCTTCGACCTCGACCGAAGGCAGTTCCTCGATGCTCTGGCCATCAATGGCCCAAATACGATCTCCCGGCACCAACCCAGCCCAGTGTGCCGGACTCCCCAAATCCACATCGGCAATCACCACAGGCCCTTTTCCCATACGTTCCGCCAACACCAGCCCCGTGCCTGAGGCTGCGGTATCCATCTGATACATCCGCTTGCGGTCCTGAGCGGTGAGAAACCCCGTATGGGGATCGAGAATCTTGAACATACCCCGCAGGCTGATTTCGAGATCACGTCCCCGCAGAGCACGACGATTTCCCAACTGCTTACGGAACTCCATGATCACCCCAACCGGCTCGGTGTTGTCAAACCATTTTTCCGGGTCGTTGCGCAAAGCGGGCGGTACCCGCTCTCCGACCTCGTCGGCTAGAGCCGACAGGGCTGCTGCCAGCAATTGCGGCACCGATACTTCGCGATAGTAATCTGAACTGATAAGCACCGCCGTTTGATATACCACCATGCTATACAAACGACATTCGTCAGGGCTGAGAGGACTCAGTTCGTCCTCTCCACGATCTTGCCCCTGGGGCAGCGGCTTGGCCCAACTTACACCCCGACCGTCCAAGACGGAGATCAAGGTCAGACGTTCACTCTCGCCGTATCCCCACAAAGCTCCCAACAACACTACCAGTCCCAAGATCGCCCGCACGATACCTGGGTTTCGCCTTGGGCCACCAGTTCGTTGATTCATGCCCAAACCTCCCAGGGTCATTCTACTGAACATCTCCCGAATATGCCAGGGGAATTGCTCTCGATTCAGCGGGGCACTCGTTGACCGGGCCGTTGTCCCAGCACCAGAGCGCCAACCGACCACGAAAGGGCTTTAGGTCTTTGCCCTCTCCAACAACCAAAAGCAACCCATTATTGCACCACAGCGCCAACCGACCACGAAAGCGCTTTACCGGTAATCACGGCCTCGGGATATCGCCACCCTTGTCGTCCAGCCGTGCGGTTACGAACACAGCCAGAAACCAACCGATGGGCCCAGGGCGGAACTTTGTTTGCTCCCGTTCCCTGGGGATATGAGCAAGTTAAATGCTCCAAGAGCACGGCCTTCTTCATGCCAGGCCGCTGCCTATGAAAAGCCACGAAGTGAGTCTCATCGCGCTTTTCGTCCAGAGGGAAAAACGCGACAATCAATCTCACGAGCGAAGAGCAAGTAAACGCAGCCACTCTGGACGGCTGAAATTCCATCGTCGCCAGTCAGACTTTGCCACCACCTAAGCCAGAAGCACGGCCGGAAATTCCATGAGGCAGTTGCCTGGCTTTTTGCAGATCTGCCTCTCGGATCCCACGCTCGGCACGATGAATAAGCGGGACTGAAACGAAAGAAGGTACGCGGATGGTAAGCAAATGATGTTCGCGCACGTTCGGCACGAGGAGTAAATTAGCCTGAAACGGCTGCCTGGCCACGAAAAGAAATCCTGAAACAAACAGCTGGAGAGTCTCGGGCCAGGTTCGCCCCGAGTGAGAACTGGTTAGGGCAAATGGCCCTCGGGCTTGCCAATGGCGTTCGGTTGGCTCATGATAAGATAACATAGAGGCAAAGATTGGTATCCGCGCTAAAGGTGCCGAGGTGAGCGATGGGCACATATGAGGACCTCTTGCGGCAGGAGTATCTGAAATATCGGACGCGGAGGCAGTTTTTCCGCGATTGCGGTGTGGGCTTGGGTTCCATCGCTTTGGCATCGCTGTTGTGTCCGCAAGCGTTTGCGGATCAGGCCCGCTCTGCCGCAGATGAGCCGTTAGCCGCTAAACCGCCGCATTTCCGCCCCCGAGCGCGCAACGTGATTTACCTGCACATGGCCGGGGCGCCATCTCAGTTGGACTTATTCGACTATAAACCCAAACTGGTAGAACTCAACGGTCAACCGTGTCCGGAATCGTATTACAAAGGACAGCAGTTTGCGTTCATTCGCGGGGTGCCAAAGCTGCTGGGTACGCCGCATAAATTCGCGCCACGGGGTAAATGCGGTCAACTCATGTCGGACATCTTGCCGCATCTGGCGACGGTAGCCGATGAGTTATGCGTGATTCGCTCGATGAAAACCGACCAGTTCAATCACGCTCCGGCGCAGCTTTTCGTGCATACAGGATTTGCTCGGCCCGGTCGTCCCAGTATGGGGTCGTGGATTTCCTACGGCCTGGGCAGCGAGAACCGTAATCTGCCGAGTTTCGTGGTGCTGATTTCCGGAACCGCGGCGCCGGACGGAGGAGCAGCTCTCTGGAGTAGCGGTTTTCTCCCGACCATTCATCAGGGGGTGCGGTTGCGTTCGGAAGGAGAGCCTGTTCTGTTCCTGAACAATCCGCAGGGCATGGACCGCGAACTGCGTCGCCATACGCTGGATGCGCTCCGTCGGCTCAATGAGCTGCAGGCAGAAGCGGTGGGCGATCCGGAAATCGTTACGCGAATCAATCAGTACGAGATGGCTTATCGGATGCAAGTGAGTGTGCCGGAGGTCATGGATATTTCCAAGGAGCCGGCTTACATCCACCGCCTGTATGGC
Organism: Gemmatales bacterium; assembly: GCA_025056555.1. Classification (GTDB taxonomy): domain Bacteria; phylum Planctomycetota; class Planctomycetia; order Gemmatales; family HRBIN36; genus HRBIN36. The sequence continues at coordinate 31,688 of JANWVZ010000012.1, forward strand.
ACCACGCCGGGCCAACGTTCTTTCGCCAACAATTGTTTGCTGGCACGGCGTCTGGTCGAAGCTGGGGTGCGTTACGTGCAACTCTACCACTGGGGTTGGGACCAGCATGGGGAAAGCATGGGCAATGATTTGCGTTATGGCCTGGTGCAGCGATGTCAAGAAACCGATCAGGCGTGTGCGGCGCTGCTGAAGGATTTGAAACAACGGGGCTTGCTGGAGTCCACGTTAGTGATTTGGGGCGGCGAGTTTGGACGCACGCCTATGAACGAAGAACGCAACGGTTCCAAATGGCTGGGGCGCGATCACCATCAGCACGCCTTCACGATCTGGCTGGCCGGCGGCGGAGTTCGCGCCGGCTTCAGTTACGGTGCGACCGACGAACTCGGCTATTTCGCGGTCGAGAACCCCGTTCACGTCCATGATTTGCAGGCGACGATCCTGTACCTGCTCGGTCTCGATCACGAAAAACTCACTTTCCGCTTCCAGGGACGCGATTTTCGGCTGACCGACGTTCACGGCCACGTAGTGCAGGACATTCTGGCCTAGTCGAATAAACTTGGGGCGACTGGCCGACATAGTAACCCTGTCGCTTCAGGACGAAAAGTCAGGCGGATTCCGGATTGTCGGAAGGCTGTGCCGACGGGGAAGACGGCTCTTCGGTACGGTGGGTTTGTGAGTCCTGAGACGCAGGTGGGCGAGAAGCAGATCGTTCCTGACCGGGATTGAGAGACTGCCAAAGCAGCCGGCGTGCGCGAGTCAGGGCAGGGCCGATGGTGTTGATCGGAATGTTCAGCGCTGCGCTAATCTCCTGGTAGGTGCGGCCCTCGAGGTAATACATCCGCACCATCAGCCGTAATCGGCGGGGTAATCGCCGCAACACCTGACGGATTTCCTCGATGGTTTCCGGTCGCCTTTGCTCGTGGCGCCAATCGTGGCGAACGTCGGTAACGGCTTGACCGTCGCCCAGTGGCTGGGGCCTGGATTTGCTCCACCGGGTCCGCAACGCCCGCAGCGCCATTCGCCGCGCCACCACGACCAGATACGTACTCAGTTTCGATTTCCCTTCGTACTGCCGCAGCACGCGAAAATTGTCCTCCACAATGCTGGCCAGGACATCCGCCACCACATCTTCCACGTCTTCCGGAGAGGCGTGGACCGGATGCTGCTCCGCACAATGCTCAACGACATGATAAAACAGAGGCAAAAACTGATCGACAAACTGGCGCCAGGCAGCCGCTTCCCGGCGCAGACAACGCTGCACTAACTCCTGATCGCGTTCGGGCGCACTCACGCCGTTGCCTCCCGTTCCTGGCCCGGTTTTCCAGCGGACGCTGCCAGCCTCCAACTTCATCTTGCTGTGCACGGATGCCAGATCTCACATGCTCCTCTACAGGCATTTTACGCTCCCGCTTCGCGGTCAGCCAAGGCCGTTTCCCTGTCGGCGGACTCTCCTGGCTTGCCGAGACTGGTAATCTTGGACGTTTTGGATAGTCCTGATCTTCATGAGAGGGGAAGTAGTCTATCTGTATGCGTTTGACGTGGCAGATGAAATTGCTCTGGGACTGGTCACGGAGATTTTGTCAAAGAAAGCGGTGCCTTTTGTAGTACGTCTATCGAGTCAGATTCCGCGTGAGCAACCTTTATATCAGCCGCTCTGCGTGGAACCGCTGGTAACCGCCACCATTCGGCAGCAGCCGGTCCGCGTAGTGGTGCGTGTCTATGGCGTGGGCGTGATTTCAGTGACGTTTCGGGTACCGTGGCACGCCGACCAGTGGCAGGAACTGTATCACCTTCATGATCCCCGGCTCGACAACGGCGACACCCTGGACCGCTTTGCCCGTCGGGTGTGTGACGAGGTCTATGAGGGACTGCGGCCGGTACTGATTCGCAGTTCCCGCATCGTAGAGCCCGAAGCCTATACCGCATTTTGCATTACCGATTTGGGGCAGGAAACGGACACTGTTACCTGGTTTCTGCAGAATCGGCGCGAAATCGCCGGCCTGCTCACGCAAACCATGCCGCAACTTTTAAGCGATGAACAAGTGCAGGAAACCTTGCGCATCAGACGGTCTTACGAGAAAACCGACCTGGTGGTGATTGACTGGGACGCAGCCCTGATCGTGGATACCAAGGGTTACATGGAAGACGTCTTGTATGTGCTGGAATTGGCCAACCTGCAGCTGGAGGAGTTCCGCATGATGGATCATCGCCTGGATAAGTATCTGGATCGCGCTTATGACGATTTGGAGCGCGGGCGCTGGGGTATTATGCTGTTTCAGCTGCGGCGAACCCTCTCCAAGCTGCGGCGCTTCCGCGTAGACGTTACACGGATTGCGGATGAAGTGAGTCACATTACCAAATTCCTCGGCGACTGGTATCTGGCGCGCGTTTATTTGGGGGCTAAAGAGCGTTTTCATCTCGATCACTGGCGACAAAGCGTCGAGCAGCGCCTGGCGCAGCTCGACCATTTGTACCAAATTTTTCAGAGCGAAATCTACGAGCGGCGCATGTTGTGGATGGAGGCGGCCATTGTGCTGTTGTTCATCATTGATCTGGTGGCGCTGTTTTTGTTTCGCCACTAATAGCCCGTCCAAGCCCTGCTACTTGGTGGACTCAATAGACTAACGTCTGGGGAAGTTTTGCTTCGCCACTAATAGCCCGTCCAAGCCGTGTCGCAGGGTTGTGCAACAGAGTGCAGCAGGATAACTCGGCTTGACCGAAGTAAGCAGTTCGGTTAAAATGTTAGCGGGCTTAGCGAAGCTTCGACATAAGTCCTGATAGGGGAAGAACTTAGGTAAGAATCCTTTCGCCAAGTCGTGGCCGAATCGGCTGGCATGGACGCTGGCATGGTCTTAGCAACTAGGGATGGGTCGGACACCGTTGTTGCTGACGGACGGACCTTGCTGGGCGACCGGGACAGAGGCTCCGCTTAGGGGTGCACCGTGGCCGAAGACGTGATCGCACGCGTCAAGCAAGCGAACGATATCGTTGAGGTGGTGCGGGAGTATCTGCCGCTGCGTCGTCAGGGGCGTACCTACAAAGGACTGTGTCCCTTTCACGATGACCATCATCCGTCGCTCGACGTGGATCCTCTGCGGCAGCGGTTTCGCTGTTGGGCGTGTGGCAAGTACGGTGATGTGATTACCTTTGTGCAGGAGCGGGAACGTTGCAGTTTTCGGGAAGCGGTGGAACTGTTAGCGCGGCGTGCGGGCATAGCGATTCATTGGGGCCAGGCTCCGCGCGACCAGGAACGCGCCACCTGGTTTGAGCTGCTTCGGTGGGCCGAGGAACAATTTCGTAAGTGTTTTTGGGAATCGTCGCAGGCTGCTGGGGCTCGGCAGTACTTGCAGGAACGGGGCTTCCGACGGGAGACCTTGATCGAGTTCGGTATCGGTTTCGCCCCGGATGATTGGGAATGGTTGACGCGGCGGGGATTGCGCCTGGGTTGGACAACCGAGCAGTTGGTAACGGTGGGTTTGTGTGGGCAACGCGAGCAGGATGGCAAACTTTACGACCGCTTTCGCGGTCGCATCATGTTTCCGATTCGTGACGTTCGTGGCAGGACGGTAGGCTTCGGTGGACGCATATTGCCAGGCACACCCGCTGAAGCGCACCAACCTAAGTACTATAATTCGACGGACACGCCGCTGTTCCGTAAGAGCGAGCATCTCTACGGGCTGGACGTGGCGCGAAACGCCGCCGAGCAATCGGGATACCTGGCGGTCGTCGAAGGCTATACCGATGTGCTGATGGCTCACCAATGCGGCTGCCGGGCAGTGGTGGCGACGCTGGGAACGGCTCTGAACGCAGCTCACGTCCAGCAACTGCGCCGCTTCGCCCCGCGCATCGTGCTGGTCTTTGACGCGGATAGTGGCGGACAGCGGGGTGTGGACTCCGCGTTACAGCTTTTCCTGCAACACGAGGTGGACCTGGCTATCGCTCAACTGCCAGCTCCCTTCGACCCGTGTGATTACCTCCAGGCCCACGGACGGGAAGCCTTCGAACAGGTGGTACACCAGGCCGTGGACGCTCTGGAATTCCGATTACGGCAGGAACTGACCCCGCAGGCGCTGGCCAGTCTTGAAGGTCGCCGCCAGGCGGCTGAAAACGTGCTGCGGGTCCTGGCCCAATTACCGGCGAACAGTACGGGCACGGTGCAGGTAAAACGTGAGTTAGCCGTGGCCCATTTAGCGCGGCGAACTGGGATTAGTGCTCCGTCTCTGTGGCTGCGATTACAGGAAATCTATCGCCAAACCCATCACCTTCCCGGCCCCCCGCAAGCGGAGCCAGTCCGCGTTCATGTCAGTCCCCTGGAACGGCAACTGCTGGAAATCCTCCTGGCCGAGCCGGCCTTACTCCAGGAATTCGATAATCAGTTGCCAGTGGAGTTGGTCGAACACCGCGGGATTCGGCAGATGTTGGCACGCATGTTGCGGATTTGGCGCGCAGGAGAGGTCCCGCACCTGGAGCGGATGCGTCAGGAATTCGCAGATCAACCGCGCTTGTGTACGTATCTGCTGCAACTGCATGATCGGGGCCTGGCGTTAGCGGACCGACGAAGCTGTCTGCAGGATGTCCTCCAAGCGCTGCGGGAACGAGAGGCGCGACGGCAACGCGAGCGTCTGCGGAGTGAATTGCAGAATATCAGCGGCGATGCACCCCCTCCCACGGATTTACTTCGCCAATATCAGCAGCCCCAACCGCTGACTTCCTCAGGCCCCTAAACCAAGGGGCTGATGCCCACGAGAACGGCCAAGCCTCCATATCCACTTGGGACATGACTGCGACCCAGAGGCCCGGGCATGGACGAGCGCAACCACACCTGTCCTCGTCTGCCTGCCTCACCAGTCTGTGGGCTGGAATCAGCCTGAACCGACAGAGGAGAGGAACTTCTATGGAAAAACTCGAAAGCTGGCTACGCACGTTGGTGGAAGCGGGTCGGCACAAAGGTTACCTGACCTATTCTCAGGTCAACGAATTGCTGCCCGAAGATTATGCCAATGCCGACAAGCTTGACCGCCTGCTGATGGCGTTGGAAGAACAGGGTATCGAGTTAATTGACGAATCCGAGGCAGAAGCACGCGATCGCGCTGCGGAACTGGAGTTGTTGGGGGCGGAAGACTCCGAGGTCGAGTTCCTTGAAGAGGATAGCGGCAGTGGTGGCCAGGACCCAGTGCGCACCTACCTGTCGCAGATGGGCAAGATTCCGCTGCTGACGCGGGACCAGGAAATCGCGTTAGCGCGACGGATTGAAATCGCTCGCAACCGCTTCCGCCGTAAGGTGCTGGAGAACGATTATGCCCTGAGCATTGTGGTGGAAACCCTGAAACGGGTGCATCATGGGGACCTGCCTTTCGACCGCACCATGAAAACCTCGGTCACGGAGAATCTGGAAAAAGACCAGATTCTCCACCGCATGCCTCATAACTTGCGCACCCTCGAAGTCCTGATGCAGCAAAACGTGGAGGATTTTACTCGCAGTCTCGACCCGCGGCTGAGTGAACGCGAGGTACTGCAATTGCGGCGGAGTCTGCGCTTGCGTCGGCGGAAATGCGTCCGTCTGGTGGAAGAACTCAGCATCCGCACGCAGCGTCTGCAACCGCTGATGAAACGTTTGGAGCAGATCAGCCAGCGCATGGACGAGCTGGAAGCGGCGCTGGAGCGGTCACGGGTTCAGGGACGCTCCTGCGAGGAACGGGCTAATCTCGAAAGCGAACTGCGCGATCTGATGCTCATGACTCTGGAAACCCCCGCCAGCCTCCGCCTGCGGGTGCAAATCATTCGCCGACGCTTTGAGGAATATGAGTTCGCCAAGCGTCAGCTGGCCGATGCCAATCTGCGCCTGGTTGTTTCCATAGCCAAGCGTTATCGCAATCGGGGTTTGAGTTTCCTGGACCTGATTCAGGAGGGTAACACGGGGCTGATGAGGGCAGTGGATAAGTATGAGTATCGTCGGGGATATAAGTTCAGTACGTATGCGACGTGGTGGATTCGCCAGGCCATCAGCCGCGCTATTGCCGACCAGGCCCGCACCATTCGGATCCCCGTGCACATGGTGGAAACCATGTCGCGCTTACGCAGTGCTCAACGACGGCTTTACCACGAACTGGGACGAGAGCCGACTTTGCAGGAGTTAGCGCAGGCGGCCGGCGTTGACCTTGAGGAAGCGCGTCAGGTCTTGCAGGTGAATCGTCAGCCCATCAGTCTGGACCGGCCCATCAACGAGGGAGAGGAAACGTATTTCAGCGAGTTTATCCCGGATGAATCCACGGCGCTGCCCTGGCAGGATACCAGCCACGAAATGCTCAAGCAGAAAATCGAGCAGGTGCTCAAGACCTTGACCTACCGCGAACGGGAAATCATCAAGCTACGCTATGGCCTGGGAGATGGCTATACTTATACACTGGAAGAAGTCGGTCGAATTTTCAAGGTCACCCGTGAACGCGTCCGCCAGATTGAGGCAAAG
>JANWVZ010000130.1 GCA_025056555.1 Gemmatales bacterium
GTGTCTCACTCCCGCTGGTGGCATGACGATGAGCCTCCCTTCATCCAGTTCTAACTGCTGGTCCTGATATTCCGGCCGCTCACACAACGCTAAGAATTCCTCCACCGTGAGCAACGGCTCTCCCTGGACTGCCTGTTCTGTCCCGTCCGCCCGCGGTACCACGTGTGCCTCGACAGCTTGTTCCAGCGTTACACTCATGGCTCTCCGTCCTCCGACAAGTTGTCGTCCCTGTACTCCCGAAGCATTCCTGCGGCTCCTGCAATGCCGGTCTTGGCACTCCTTGGCGACGCCTGATTTCGGCAGCCGCAACTTCGATACTCCCAAGCTTCTCCCAAGCTCCTTAGTGTTCGCCTGGGTCATTGTAGGCGGCGATGTACTCGCGTGGATCACAACTTGAGCGTGAAGTCGCTCTAGAAACGCGCCACCGTCTTGGGGCGCCTTGTCGTGCCATGGCGCTGGGCCTGGGATAAAGCGAATTCGGTTCTGGCTACACGTCGAGATTGCGAACTTCCAGCGCGTGTTTCTCGATAAATTCGCGTCGTGGTTCGACGTGCTCGCCCATGAGGACACGGAACATTTCGTCGGCCTTCATGGCGTCGGAGAGCTGCACTTTGAGGAGGGTTCGGCGGGCTGGGTCGAGCGTAGTCTCCCAAAGTTCTTCCGGGTTCATTTCGCCGAGGCCCTTGAAGCGTGTGATAGTTCGGCCCTTCTCGCCCAGTTGCCGAATCAACGCGGGCAGTTCGCGCAAGTGCAACAGCGGGTGCGTTTTCGCATCGCTCTCCAGGAGGAAGCGAGGTGGTGGTTCTTGGCCCGCGATCGACTTCGGCGGCATGAGACAATCCACGTCCAGACCGAGTTGCCGAAGTTTTTCCAGATTCCGTGTTAGCGCTTTTACTTCGTGCAGCTCCTGAACCTCAATCGTGTCGTGTTGACCGTTGCTCGCCACTTCATCGGCGACTTCCAACTCCGCGCCGCGTCGTGCTTTCTCGGCGCGAACGAATGCGTCCATCTCCGCTGCGTTAACGAACCAGTATTCCTGCGTGCCGATGACGACGCGAAATTGAGGCACCTGCCAACCGCGCTCTGTCTGTTGGGCCTTACTCAGTAGCACGCTGAGACTGAAGCCCCGCCGCTCCAGGATACGCATGGCTTCTTCCAGATGCGCCAGCACTTCAACCAAGTGGCGCAACTGTTCGCCTTCAAAGACACGCTCCAACTCCAGCTGGCGCAGTCGTGCGCCGCGCAGGCCCCGTGTCAGCAGTTCGCGGTTCATCTCTTCCTGCGTCTGGACATAACGGACCTGGTTTTTCTCCGTAATCTTGTACAACGGCGGCTGCGCCAGGTATACGTGGCCCTCGGCGATGAGGCGGGGCATTTGGCGATAGAAGAAGGTTAGCAGCAGGGTGCGGATGTGACTGCCATCCACATCGGCGTCGGTCAGAATGATGATCCGTTCGTAGTTGCGTTTCGAGACGTCCTGGTCTTCGCCGATGTCCGTGCCCACCGCGGCGATGATGTTGCAGATTTCGTCGTTGGAGAGCATCTTTTCAAGGCGTGCTTTTTCGACGTTGAGGATTTTGCCCCGCAGGGGGAGAATGGCCTGGAACACACGGTCGCGGCCGCCGTCGGCCGAGCCTCCTGCCGAGTCCCCTTCCACGAGAAACAGCTCACATTCATCGCGGTTCTTGGAGGTACAGTCCATGAGCTTGCCCGGCAAGCCGTTACTATTGAGGATATTCTTCCTCTCTTTTAACTGTTTCCTGGCCCGAGCGGCGGCCTCACGCGCCTCGGCCGTCAGGGCGACGCGTTGAACAATTTTCTTCGCCACCTGGGGATGCTCTTCTAAAAACCGACTGAGATGCTCGTTGGTGACACTGGTAACGATACCCTCGACCTCCGGGTTGTTGAGGCGTACTTTGGTCTGACTTTCGAATTGTGGATGGGAGACGCGCACGCTGACGATAGCCGTCAGACCTTCGCGGAAATCTTCGCCCGTCAGGCTCAGGCCCTCCTTGACCAAGCCTTCGCGGCCTGCATAGAAGTTGACCGTCCGGGTCAAGGCAGCGCGAAACCCTGTCAGGTGCGTTCCGCCTAAGGGCGTGTGCACGTTGTTGACATACGAATGAACGCGCTCGTCTTCTCCCTGCGTGTATTGAAACGCAATTTCTACCCACACGCCGTCGCGCACTTCGTGGATATAGATCGGTTTGTGCAAGGTAGATTCACCGCGGTTGAGCCATTCGACGAACTCTACGATACCACCATCGTAGTGGTAGGTTTCCTCGCGACCGTCGCGCTCGTCCGTGAGTTTGATGGTGAGGCCCTTGTTGAGAAACGCCAGCTCCCGAAGTCGGCTGGCCAACGTCTCAAAGTCAAAAGTCAAGTCATGAAAAATCTCGGGGTCGGGCTTGAAGGTAATCCGCGTGCCCGTGCGTTTCGCGAGTCCGATTTCGCGAACCTCACTGACTGGCAGACCTCGCTCGTAATCCTGCTGGTACACTTTGCCATCCCGGCGCACCTCCACTTCGAGCCATTCGCTCAGGGCATTGACCGCCTTGACCCCGATACCGTGCAACCCCGCGGACATTGCGTAAACGTCCTTCTTGAACTTGCCCCCTGCGCCGACCTCACACATAACCAATTCGAGCGTATTGCGGCCTTCCGTCGGATGCACGCCGACCGGGATACCTCGACCGTCGTCGCTGACGCTGACACTGCCGTCCACGCCAATCTTGACATGGATATTCTTGCAGTAGCCGGCCATGGCCTCGTCCACGCTATTATGCACCAGTTCATAGACCAGGTGGTGCAGGCCCCGAGGCCCGACATCGCCGATATACATCCCCGGGTTCGCGCGGACGTGGGCGGCGTTCTTGAGCACTTCAATGTTCGCGACGGTGTACGATCCGTCGCCTGCCGAAGGCGCAGGCTCCGGGCCTGAGCCAGTCGGTGGAACCGACTCGTGGCCGGTCGCCTGCTCAGGAACTTGATCTTCGGTAAGTTGGACGAGTTTTTCTTCCATAGTTCGTCAAGTCGGCCTTGCCGTTTTTCAAGTCCATCGAGTTCCTGCCCTGAGGCACAGGTTGCAGTCCTAGAGCCGATCCGGGGGAGCACTAGGTTCGTCCCAGGCGAAATCGCAGACGGCTCACATAGCCCGGCCCCAGCTCACGCTGCAGCGCGACAAGAACGCGCTGACTGTCAAACTGTACCAGGCGATGGAGGAGCGCTGCGTCGTCTGTCCACACCTCCAGCACTCCCCGCTGCCAGCTCCCCAGGTGCAGACGCTTGCTCAGCTCATCTCCCAGAGCCCGCTGCCAGGCTTCCTCCAGTCGCCGACGCCTTTGTCTTGCTCGCAAGCCTCGTCGCCACAGCAGTTCCGCTATCGCTTCAGCCAACGAAGTGACGCCTTCTTCGGTGAATGGACCTGCCAGTCCTCCCGGAGTACGGACGCGCCTTTGCTTTCCTTGCCGGTGGCTAGCGTCTTGCTTCAGGGGCAAATCGTTCTCGCCTGCTCGGGACCGGCCCGAGCCTGATCTCGGCGCCATATTGCTCATCCAGCACAGTCCCCGTTAGCCAGCATCGCGACTCATGGGCATGAGAACGTAAAGATAATCCGACCCAACTCGAAAGCCCGCGGCCTTTTCCCGACCCTGGAACTCAAAGGTCACTTCATCCTCCGCTTCCAACACGGAGAGCATCTCCACCAGAAAGCGAGGATTGAAGCGTATCTCCAGCTTTTCCCCGGTGTATTCTATGGGTAACTGTACCCTGGCACGACCGCCCCGCTCCTGAGACGCAGCTTCGAGGATGACCTTGTTCTTGTGGAAGGTCAGATCCACTCCCTGCCCTCGTTCCGGATCCGCCACGACTGCGGCCTGCTTGACAGCCGCCAGAAATGGACCCGCGGTTAATGTGATCCGGGCCGTCGCGTTTCTAGGAATCACTTCCCGATACGGAGGGAATCTCCCTTCGACGAGCCGCGCGTGCAATGTCAACCGCGAGCCTTTGAAAATGCAATCCTGACTGCGAATCCGAAGAAAGACCGGCTCCGCCGGGTCGCCGAGATGGCGTTCGAGGATAGTCATAGCGCGAGTCGGGACAATCGGGGTGCCTTGGACCTTATGCCCGCCGTGCTGTACGGCGATTCCGTCGGCCACTGCCAATCTTCGGCCGTCGGTAGCTACCAGGCGCACTTTTTCCCCATCTAATTCCCACAGCACTCCATTCATCGCATAGCGAAAGCTCTCCTGAGCCGTCGCAAATACGACCCGCTCGATGAGCCGACGTAATACCCCGGCCTGAACCTGATGACTGTCGCCGTCCTCAAAGACGGCGACGTCGGGAAACAGTTGGGGATCCTCTGCGGGAAGTTCATACTCGCTATACTCCCCTCGCAAGGTCACGCCTTCGAGGGAACCTTCGAGCACAACTTCTTCGTCGGTCAGAGCCCGCAGCATTTGCACCAACTGAGCCGCTGGAACGAGCACTTCACCGGGATCCTCTACCTGGACGCCGCTCATTTGCACGGTTAAAGCCAACGTTTCCAAATCGGTTCCTTGTAACCGTGCCCCGTCTTCCGAGAGAGTCAATCGCAGATTCTCCAGGATGGGCCGGGTAGTACGGCTCGGAACCACGGAATTCACGATGTTTGCAGCTTCCAGAAAGGCTTCACGGGCAAATTTCGCTTTCACAGTTCACGGGCTCCTTATTCGCCGAGAATAGTTGCCGGGCATATGTTCTCAGTGACCAGAAAGCAGCGCCGAAGCAGGTTGTGCATGGTATGTAGTAACTCCTTGAGTGGGCGTACCCTGAGTTGCGGTGATCCTGTCGGCAGTTGGGGCACCTTCTGGTGATTGATGACCTGGTGGGTGACGACAGCTGCGGCAAGGGGGACCCTGGGAGCCAGCTGCCGACACAATCCAACCGTTTTTCCGCACGGTTGGTGACGTAACAAAGTTGTCGATCGAGGCACTGGTTAGTGGGTGCGAAAGCTTCAGGTTCATCACAGTATTTTACGGAAAAAGTGCCGCAGGGAAAAGGGGGAATGATTGAACGTAAGTAACTATTTTGGAAGGATTTGCGGAAAATTTTCTCAGGGAGGAGTGGGTGGGGTGGACCAGCCTTCACGCTGGCTGATGCGTTGGCGCAAGTCATCGGGGAAGGTGGCCTTGCACTGCTGGGCGTAGTTGTAGGCAACGATGACGCCCTTTGCCTCGGCGGCTAATGCGGCCAGCTTGTGGCTGAGGATGCGGCATTCCATCAGGAAACGGTCCTGCTGCAAAGGCGGCGTCACGCGGATGGCCACGGTTACGAGATCGGGGTAGGTAATGGCGCGGCGGAAGCGACATTCTGCGGAGGCCAGGATCGGGCCGATGCCAGTTCGACTTTCGATTTCGGGCCAGCCGATGGCCTGGAAGTAGGCAGCCCGTGCGTTCTCAAAATAGCGGAAGTACACAACGTTGTTGACATGCCGATAGGCGTCCATTTCGCCCCACTGTACGGGGAAGGTGAGGGCAAGCGAAAACCCCTCCGCGAGCGGAAGCAAATCCTGGGGCAGGCTATGCAAGAGGGTGTCAGGCATCATAAAATGGCTCGGACGGTAACCACCGGCTCTGTCATAGGTTGGCGGAGTTGGGGCGCCGATGGTGTGAGGGGAGGGTCAGGGCGATGACGCACCGCTTGAGAATATACTACAACGGCGTGTTCGGCGCGGCAGGGGCCTTGTTCGGCTGGCTGCTGTTTGGGCTGATGGCAGCGCCGGACTGGCCCTGGGTGTGGAGTACCCTGCTTGGCGGGGCTACGATTGGAGCCGGGATTGGCTATTGGGTGGTGAGTTGGGAAGCGATCCTGGACTTGTCGGGGCCTCGGTTTCTGCGGATGGGCGGGCACGGGCTGGTCTTCGGCGCGGTTGGGGGAGCGGTCGGTGCCCTGGCGGGCGAGGTGATCAATTACGCGCTTCAGGACCTGGGAGTGGTGCCCGCGACCCTCAGCACGATGCTCGCGCGGGGGCTGGGATGGTTGGTATTCGGCTTATCGGTGGGTTTAGCAGATGGCTGGGTGGCGCGATCCTGGCAAAGGACGAGCTACGGAGCCGTGGGTGGCGTGCTCGGTGGCTTTGTGGGCGGCGTGTTGTTTGCGCTGTTACTGGCTTGGTTGGGTCGGGAAGAGACAAGCTATGTGTGGGGACAGGCAGTGGGGCTGATGATTTTGGGGGCGTGCATCGGCTCGCTTATTGCCGCGGTTGAAGAAGCGCTGAAGCCGGCCACCCTGCGCGTCCTGCGAGGTTGGCGGGAAGGACGGGAGTTCCCGATTCTCAAGGCCGAAACGAGCATAGGACGCGATGAAAAAGCGGACATATTGCTCTTGCGCGACATGAAGGTGGAGAAGTACCATGCGAAAGTTGTCGTGCAGGAAAAACGCTATTTCCTGGTGAACACTGGAGCGCCGCCCCAGCATACCCTGGTGGATGGAAGGCCGGTAATTGGCATGGCGGAACTCACGGAAGGAGCGCGGATTCAGTTGGGCGAGCAAGTGCTGGTGTTCCATCTGCGGGAAGCTCGCCGTCAGGCACCGACAGGTCGGGAGCGTCAGCGTCCGACTGGTAGTGCCAGTGAGACCATACCGGAGGCCATCCTGCTTTCCCAACCGCCAGGACGAGGTCCTGTCAGTAAGTGAGGATCAAACCGCGCGTAGCGCGGCCGGGACGACGGCAGTTCAGGCGATGAGTACCGTACGCTTTTGCCCGCGGTGTCAGCGAGCAAATCCTGCTGATGCCGGGTTCTGCCACTTCGACGGGCAGAACTTGCGGCTGGTGCTGCCCGGCTCCCTCCAGCCGTGGGAGCTCGCCCGGGAGTTTATCTTTCCCTCCGGCCAGCGCTGCTTCACTTTCGACGAGTTTGTAGCTGCGTGCACAGCGGATTGGGCAAGTGCATGTGAGTTACTGCGATGCGGCGCCTTCCAGCAATTCTTCGCTTCCGTGGGCCGAGCTGACATCGCACAGGCCGCATACGATGCGCTGCAGCGAACCGCCGACCTCAACGAGGCGTTGGACGCGTTTCTCACGGGTCTGCCCACGAAGGAGGAGGTGCGCGCGGAGTTGGAATATACGCCTCGCCGTCTTCAGTTCGGCCGGGTCATTGTCGGTGACCGTCGCACGCTACTGTTCCGCATCGTGAACAAAGGGAAGCAGCCCCTGCGGGGGAAACTCCGCCTCGAAGGATGCAACTGGCTGGAAATTCAGGGAATCGAAGCCAGTCCAGCTCTGAATGCGTCGGCAGGGGCCATATCTGGAAGTTACCCTGTCAGCATGCCACCGGACGGCATCCCGGTCGCCGAAATCGTGGGTGGGTACGGCCCACGCTGGGGAGATAGGCCGAGCCAGCTGCTGCCCAGGAGGGGTAGCGCAGGGCCGGAGCAGGATGCCAGTCTGCCTGCAGCGAGCAACGACACCGTGTTCAGGCTCCACGTCGCCAAGGCCCAGGAAGTGCGCGTTACCGTATTGACAGAGAATCTCGCTGCGGGGCAGGCATATCACACTCGGCTGATCGTGGAGACCAATGGCGGCACGGTAGAAGTACCAGTGGATGTGGAAGTGGGAGCGATCCCGTTCGCTCACGAGCCGTTTCGCGGAATCGCTGATCCCAAATACCTTGCCTCGCAAATGCGGCTGCGCCCCAAGGATGCAGCGCGTCTGCTGCAACAGGGCGTGGTACGACAATGGTTTGAGCAGAATTGCTGGATCTGGCCGGTGGCAGGGGATCCGGCGCCAGGCATAGCGGCGGTGCAGCAGTTTTATGAAGCGCTCGGCGTCGTGAAACCGCCACGCCTGGAAATCGAGCCTGCGCAACTGCAATGGACGTTATCGTCCGATGCTCAGGAACCGCTGGCCAGGACGGTGGTCTATCGCTCGCCGGATCCGAAATGGGTTTATGGCCGAATAACGCCGGGCGTTTCCTGGTTGCGCGTCGAACCCAAGGCAGTCGCTGGCCCGCAGAAAGCCACGTTCCAGGTGGTCCTCCTGCCGGGGGAATTGCCGCGTCATGGGCGGCTTCAGGCAGAAGTGCTTGTGGAAGGAAACGGTGGACAGCGATTGATCCTGCCGGTGACCGTTGAGTTTCCGGAGCCGGAGGTTCATCGCGCGGTGTACATGTTTCTGGGGAGCCTGGTCTTCGGGTTGGCCGGGGCGATACTCCGCGCTTTTGTGGCTTGGCCTGATCTGGCAGGGATCGAGGCCAGCCGCTCCTGGCGGATGATTGGGGCTTTAGTCAGCGAACCGCTGGGCATGGCCTACCGCTGGGCAGTGGTGTTGACCGTAGCCTTGATCGCGGCGGTGTGGACCTCGTGGAACCTCTGGAGGCGCAACCGCGCTTGGGAAGATGCCTTCAGCGGCTTTTTCGGCGGTGCTATGCTCGGTATCCTGGCCGGGTTACTCACCGCGGGTTTGCTCGGATACGTCGAACCCGCTGTGGCACGCTGGTTGAAACATGCGGGTGCAGGTGACTTGCCGCGCTTTCCGGGAATAGCGGTTGCCTGGGCATATCTGTTCGGCGCCTTGGCTGGAGTGATGCTGGCTTGCCTGGGAGAGCCCGGGCAACGCGTCATTCGCTGGCTGTCGCGGCAATACGCCGCCCTGGCGCGTCGGCTCGGCTGGAAAAAAATGGCTGCGTTTTTTGCCCTGCGATGGAATTAACCACACGGCGGTTCGACGGCACACCGCGAACGAACCGCTCGACCAGGAGGTTACAGGGGGCTTGCCGGTCGGCCGTAGATGTATTCCTGGAGCCAGTGGATCGTCGCTTCCTTGGTGCGTGCCTCCCAGGCATTGAGGTCACCGATCGATATCATGCCGCACAATTGCCCCTGCTCATCCAGGAGAGGCAGGTGGCGAATCCGCTTCTCCATCATCAGGCGCTGCGCTTGTTCGACAGTCGTGTCGGGAGAAGCGAAGATCACCTGGGTGGTCATGACCTCGGCTACCGGGGTGGTGCTGGGGTCGCGACAAGCGGCCACCACACGACGCAAAATGTCCCGCTCCGACAGGATGCCGACCACCTCCCGCTCGGCGCACACGACCACACAACCGATGCGATGCTGGTTCATCAGTTGGGCGGCTTCCAGCACCGTCGCTTGCGGTGTTATGGTCACCACGCCAGTCCCCTTCGACTGGAGCAACTCGCGTAACCGGGCCATGACTGGGATCTCCGCTGATTCCTTTGTGGTTGGTACCGGGTCTCGACGGGGAATTACTATTATTACGCGAAAACGGAACCGCTTTGGCAAGGGGCAGCTGCCGTTGGCGACGGCAAGAGGTAACGGCCTCGGCATCGGCACCTGGCACGACCTGCCGCGGGGAAACCATCGCAAAAGCGAAGGCGGTCTTGGCCAGACTGGTTTCTGTGCGTCTGCAGGCTTGCTCGCAGAGTCCTGGTGCCTGGTGAGGCCTCGGGGCGTAACCTCGTTGCCGGCCTTGCAGGAAAAGCTCCGGGGCACGTCGGAAGCTCGTCGCCCCGGTAAGGCCTGACAAGGAAATCTACGGAAGGCGCCAGGTCGCTCCAGCCACCTGGGAATGCTCAGGCGGCTGCGATACGATAATCCCGTCAGGCATCATGCAACGAAGCAACAGGACTCTTTCGGAAGATCGGGAACCGCTCGGCGTCGCAGCGGCGGGCCGAACAAGCACCTCCAGGAGGGTGAACATGGGTCTGTTTCGCAAGATTCTGGTCCCCTTAGACCTGACCGACAAGCATCAGAAGTCCCTGGAAATCGCAGCAAACTTGGCCCAGCAAAGCGGTGGCGAGGTTACGCTTTTGCACGTCATCGAGCTGATTCCTGACCTGCCGCGTGAGGAACAGCCGGATTTCTACGATCATCTCGAACAGGAAGCTCGTCGCCATTTGCAGGAGTTGGCCCAGCGCCTCGCCGACAAGCAGGTCCCCTGGCATATCGTCATTCTTTACGGCAACCGGGCGGACGAGGTGATCACCTATGCCAGCGAAAATGCTGCCGATCTGATCGTGCTCAGTTCCCATAAGGT
>JANWVZ010000131.1 GCA_025056555.1 Gemmatales bacterium
CGAAAAAGTGCGGCATCCGCGTGTCATAGCGGAAGGATCGAGGCGAACGAATCCACCGCTCCACCCAATCGGGACTGAGCTTGGTGTGAATCAGGCGTAACCCGGGGCCGACCTTGCGTAAATTTCCGGGCGGTTCGCTCAGTGTACTGAGCAAATACGAGCGCTCGGCAGGGGGCAATTCTTCCGGAGGCGGATACGGTTCCAAGCGGAGATCAGGACCGACGCGTCGGCCGGCCTTGTAGCCGCTGATTTCATGGCAACCGAAGCATCCCAGCTCGCGCGCCAGACGATAACCTTTGAGCAATTTCGGGGCTTCCTCGCGTCCATCACTGCGCTTCAGGTCCATCACCTCGTGATGGCATTTCAGGCAACTGGCCTCAATAAACCGCAGAGGAATCATCGGGAAGTCCCAAAGGAAATTGGGATGCAGGTCGGGATGCCAATGATGTTCCTTCTCCCAGCGATGATACTTATCGGCGTAAGCCTCCAGTTTCCGGCCATCGGTCTTGCCCGTATCGGGGAAGTGGTAGGCGAAGTTGAAGGAAGTTGAGCCGCCTTGCCCTGAGTGGCAAATGGTGCAACCGAATTTTTCCACCGGGTGCGGACTATTCGACCCCAGGAACAGGTCGAGGCGCGGATGGCTGCACAACACCGCGATTTCGCTCGGGCTCAATTTCGTTTGCTGTAACGAGGCGAGGCGTTCCTTATCGAAACCCAGGCGGTCAATGTTGGTATGGCAGCTGGCGCAACGATCGACGCGTTGCACCTGCTTGAAGTTGTAATCAATGAGCAGACCGTCGGGAACGTCTTGGCGGATCTTGAACGGCGAAGCAAAGGCGTCAATGATCGGCCAGGCGCGGAAACGGGCGGCAAACGTCAGGGCACGTTGTTCGCGCAAGCGCAAGAGCCGATCATATTCGCGTAAATTGGCGTCCAGCTGACTGTAAATGCGTTGCAACGGCTCACGTTGCCGGGAAATCTCCGCGTCCGCCTGCTCTAACTGGCGATTCAACCGATCCAGTTCGTCCTCCATTTTGGTGATCTCGGCCTGCTTCTCGCGTACCCGTTGCTCCAGTTCCTGAACCACACCGCTGGGCAGGCCCTGCGCGTAAGCCGCATCCCGTTGGCTGACCAAAGAATCACGGACGGCCTTTTGCTCGTTGATCCGAATCCGCAGGCGAAATGCCGCTTCCCGTACTCCCTCCCGCTCGAGCCGCTGACGAATTTCGCGAATGGCATTATTCTCAGCGGTATTCACAATTTGCCGCGCTTGGGCAAGAAATTCCTGCGGCGGCAGATTCGCATCTATCGCCGTACCATGAAACTGCTTCACCACCTCGATAAACTGGTTTTTGAGTCGGTTGTATTGTTCCTTATTGCGAGCTAAGTCGGCCTCGGCCTGTTGTTGCAATAACTCGACCTCAACCTGTCGGCTGAGCCGTTGCCACTGTTTCCATTCCCGACGGTGATCGACGACGAGCATCAGCACCGTCGTCACGAGCAGGGCGACGCAGGATACGCCAAAGATGCGATCCAGCTTCCGTTGGTCGCGGTAAGTTTGATCGATTGCGGCCATGAGTAGTAATCCCCAGATAGCCTGGCCGAATGCCAGGCTCTTGAGGTTTCTGTTACTGACAGAGTCGAGGCTTCAGTCCCGATGCGACCTGAGCCGTTGCTGACTCCGCCGGATGCTCACTCCGTCAGATATTGAAGAAGTATTCAGGAATGCCGATGATGTACTTGAGGTTGAAAGCCCAGCGGAGGATCATCTTGATCGGAAGAGCCGCCATCACCAGGATCAGGTTGACCATCACGAAGTAGCGAGCGAACCCCATGCGGATGAAAAAGGATCGGAAAATCGTCTTGGCCAGAAGGGGCGGCAGCACGAGGAAATACAGAAGCACCAGAACAATGCCCGGCAACTCGCGCATCAGAATGACTCCGCCACTGGCGGGCGAAGGCCAAACGACGTTGAGCATCCGCACCCAGAAGTATTCCGACAGGTCCACGTTGTTGAGCGGCACGAGCTTGCTTTTCGTCCACGTCTCAAACGGACCGAAGAAGTTCCAGTTCGGACCGCGCAGGAACGTGCCCAGGAAAATGAGCGTGACCCACAAAACGATAAAGCCGAAGCCAAAGGTTACGATGGCGAACGGTCTCTCGGCAAAGGTGAAGTAGCCGTTGCCTTTCTGGTTGAAATCAATGTACGGAATGGCCATCAAGCCAAAGATAATCAAAGACGGAAACACCACGCCCGCCAACCAGGGATCGTAATAAACCAGCATCTCCTGCAACCCGAGGAAATACCAAGGCGCTTTCGACGGGTTCGGGGTTTTCGCACTGGCCGCGGGTTGCTCTAACGGTGCCGGCAATCCCACCGACCAGATGATCAGCACCACCGTGACAATCACCATGCAGATGAGTTCCGTGTACACCAGGTCAGGCCAAACCAGGACTTTTTCTTCCTCCTCTTTCTCCAAGGTGGGCAGACCCTGCGCGATACGCTCATCGTTGATCACCGCGCGGCGCAACGCGAACCAACTGAAAAATGCCACCAGATACACCATCCCGACAATCGGCACGTTGTCAGGCTTGATAATGATCTGACGGAAATCGTAATCGGTCATGCCCAGGCCGCCCAGCAACAGCGAAATCATGAGCAGCGACCAGCCCACGTTGATGCGGGTCAGCACCTTACGCCACAAATAAAACGAAGCAAACACGGCCACCGAGAGAAAGAAATAATTGACGGGCCCCAGGCCATCCAGAATCAGCGACGTACCGCTGACAATGAGCAACATCGCCGTCAAACGCCGCGGCGCGTCCCATCCCAGCAGAACTTTACCGAACACGGCGTCGGCGTTCTGTCGTGCCTGACCCCCCGCGGCCACCATCACGGTATCCACGATCAGAGCCAGTAGCGCTACCCAATAAAGCAGCAGAAAAGGCAAGCGAATGGCGAAATTGGCCCCGCCTAGGATACCCAGCGTTTCCAACCCACGTTGTAATCCCGTATCCACCGTATTGCGAATCCACAGAGGCAACACCGGGCCAAGTCCCAGGAAATACAAAATCGCCAACACCGCAGCCAGCGCGGCCACGCCGAACCACACTCGCGCTGACCACTCCGCGGCACGCCGTTGCTCACCCTCTAATGCAGAGACGTCATTTCCCTCCGAAGAGGCGGCGGGGCTGGTTCCCAGTTGCCGCTGCCAATACCAGGCAAATGCCGCATTACATACGGCCAGAATAGCATAAAACCAGCCCAGCCCGGTCTGCACGATTGGGGAAATATCGGGACCCGTATGGGCCATCGCAGCTAGCAGCATGGCTTGCAATCCTTGATGAGCCTCCGCTCAAGACTCGGCATCAGGGTTCAGTTCCGCGAAAATTGATGCGCACCCATGGAAGCCCGCGATGGGAACCGGGCGTGATCTGGCCCGCGCGGTCATCATAGCGGCCCACTGATTCCGCCATCTTTACGGACACGCCAGAAGTGAATGGCAATCAGCGTGGCCACGACCAGCGGAAACGCAATGCAGTGCAACACGTAAAAACGCAACAGCGTCATCTCCCCGACGAAACGCTGTCCCAGCAGCAAGTAGCGCGCGTCGCTGCCGGAATGGATCAGGTAAGTGCCAACATAGAGCAGTTTCGCACCAGGCCCTTCGTGCCCCAGAAACGGTGTGGCTCGGGCCATGTTACTCCCGACTGTGATCGCCCAAATCGCCAATTGATCCCAGGGCAGCAAATACCCTGTGAAGCTCAGAAGCAAAGTCAGCACCAGCAGGATTACGCCCACGACCCAATTAAATTCCCGCGGCGGCTTGTAACTGCCGGTGAGGAAAACGCGGTACATGTGGAGCCAGATCGTGATCACCATAGCGTGCGCGCCCCAACGGTGCATCTCCCGCAGCACGCCTAAGGTGACCACTTGGCCCAGCGACACGATGTCGTTATAGGCGTGCTCCAAGGTGGGACGGTAATAGAACATCAGCAACACGCCCGTCACCGTTTCGACCAGAAACAGGAAAAACGTGATTCCCCCCATGCACCACGTATAGCTCAGCGCGATACCTTGCTTGCGGATCGAGACGGGATGCAGGTGCAGGAAAAAGTTGGTCAGGACGACGACGACACGGTTGCGCCGATCCCGCGGTGCGGGATGACGAAAGATACTTTTCCAAATCTGCGTATTGCGGATATATTCGCCGATAGCCATGCGTTCTCCCGTGTGCAGTGCAGCGCAGTCGGTCGCGGCGAACTCAATTACGAGAAGCGAATGGCAGCTTCGGGATCGTCCCACTGGCCGAGTTCTTTCTGGAATTTGCGACTTTTATCCACCAGAATTTGCCCATCGTCGGCCAAGACGATCCGATAGCGTTCCAACGGCCGAGGTGCCGGTCCCTCGAAGTTGGTGCCGTCTTTCATGAAGCCACTACCGTGGCAGGGGCATTTGAATTTCTGCTCGTTTTCGAGCCAGTTGGGCGTGCAGCCCAGATGGGTACAGACCGTACTCAGGGCGAAAATCTCGACCCCCTTCGGCGTCCGCAGCCGCACGATCCAGACGCCGTATTCCTCCTTATAGCGTTCGACGACCTTGTCGTCCTCGTACTGATCAGGATAACCCGCCTTGAAGGTCATCGGTGGCTCCATCGAGGCATTGGGGAACAGGAAACGCAACGTCCACAGGAACCACGCCGTCATCGTGGCGGTGAAGGCCAACCACGCCGCCTGGAACCAACTCAGAATGAACCAGCGCCGCGTGGGTTGCGCCGCAGCAGCCGCAGGTTTTTGCGGGGTCGCCGAGGTGCTCGGCGAAGCAGCTTGGCTCATAGCTTCGTTCCTCAGTTCCGCTTCGGGAGCGATTTGTCGCTCGGGATGAGTCGTATCGTCGGCGGAGAGGGCCGCTCGGTTATGACTTGTGCGCGAGCGACATCAATGGGCTACACGAGCTTGGCTCGCAATGTTCTACGCCGTGAAAGGCAAACGTCAATCGGTAATAAAAACAGTTCGCAAAAACAATGCCGCCGACTTAACAATCGTTCCTACCTTTCGCTCAAAATACCAAAGCTCTCGGCACCGTTACCGTGTTTTCTCCTGTAAAAACTTCCCAAGATTTAGAAAGTCCCTTCCAATGGCCTATCAGTCGCAAGAAAGACCGCTAGGGATCATCAGAAGAAAAGTAACCCGTGCCCAATAATCAATTCCCACAACGGCTGTTCACATTTTCGGATGTGTTAGATCCAAGGAGTTCCAAAATGCAAGTGCGCGACAGCTAGTCGCACAGTAGCTTTCTGCATTGGGACCGACCGACAAGCTAGCCGCCCGCCCCTTCGCCTGTCGTCGTCGTGGGCGTCGGCGGGAATAGTTGTAAGGGGCGGAATAAATCGCGGACGGGCACGCGGAAGCCTGGTATGACGTCGCCGCCGTCCAGCGTGTCCGATTCCCGCAAAATTTCGCCCCGCTGACCTAAACGATGTACTTCAACCCACCGGGCCTCGGGATGCACCACCCAGAGCAACCGCACTCCCGCCTTGAGGAAATCGTCAATCCGCTGATCCACGTTCTGGGCCAAATCTCCCGGCGAAAGCACTTCAACGACCAAATCGGGGGCGATGCGAATATGGCCTTGGGCCAAGTCGGGGGTGAGCCGAGCACGCGCAATAAACGACACATCAGGGAAGCGAACCGTATTCGGTCGGTGCGGAAAACATTGATAGCCCTGATCGGCCACTAACACGATCCCCGCCTGGGTGTTTTGGCAATACTGGTTGAGCAGCGTGACGATTTCCGCGGTGACCGTGGAAGCAGTCGCGGCCATGCTTTTCTCCACGAGTTGCCCATCCACTAACTCGTAACGCCGGTCGCGTGCCATGCGGAGCAAGTCATCGGGCGTAATCGTTGGTCTCGCTTTGGCCTCCGTCTCGACCGTTGCTACGACCGCGCTCATGCACCTGTCCCCTGTACTTCAGGCTTCAGGCAAAGGCAACCACACTCATACTGCCGGGTGAAATTATACTGAGCTGGACCTCGCCGTCGCTGCCCACAGCGGAAGGCAGTCCCAAGCCAACTGTCGTGTTTAGTGAAAATTGTATCAGGGAAGCCTCCATAACATCACGACCTATGCTTGAGAGGGCGGCTGTTAGCTCCCGCTGAGTTGTGCCGTATCTGACCCGTGACTCACGGCGCGTCCCAGGGGATAGCAGAGTGAGCCCGAGCCGGGGCGAGACCTACGAAACACGTCGCGACGAAGCGGACGATTGCCGCACTGGCCCTGCGTAATCACCCAAAGGCCGTGAAAAAAGCCTGCAGTTACCAACCAGCTTGGGAACGAAAGCTCAGGTGTGTTTTCCCGGTTTTGGCAAGGCTCCTCATGCCGTACCTTGGCGGTTTCGCGGTTTCCAATTCGGGGTTGGTTTCCTTCCTGGCTCGGAGAAGATAAGAAATGGGACAACAGAAGTCGGCTCTCGGGGTTAAATCAGTGACAGGAACACGCGAAATCCGCTGGCTCCGAGGTCCGACAGCCGGACTCATTACAGTTGGCACACGCGCTACGACATAAGGTCGTGAGCAGAAATGCCTAAACGGTCTCCGAGTGTGGAGACGCATTCGTAACGGAAACCAGGAATGCAGCGAAGGGGCGTCATGAGAAACCGCCCGTGGGTTGCCTGTGATGCCACTTGGTAATCGGCCTTGCGAATAAGGTTGCGTCGAAAAACGGTATGCGCGCCAGCTGCCCGCGGTGGAGAAATGGAACGGTAATGATGAAGGTTAGAGGGAAAGAGGGGCTGGCCATTCGAACCCGAGAACGCAAGGCACCGGGCTTGCCGCAAACCTGACAGAGCGATTCACTAGTGCCTATGGGCGCGAAAGTCCTCAGGCTGCGCATTCAGACGCCGAGTCGGCTGCATTTCGGTCTGTTGCTGCCCGGTCCCGGGGAACGCAGGCGCTACGGTGGCCTGGGGTTAGCCCTGGCGGAGCCGCGTTTCGTCATAGAAGCGCGACCCGCCGAGACCTGGGGCGTTTCAGGCCCAGACGCCGATCGCGCCAAACGCTGTCTGGACCATCTGCGGCACCAGAGTCCTTTGGCGCGAGCACTGCCGATGCATATTCACCTGGTCGAAACCATCCCGGCGCACGTCGGACTGGGGAGCGGTACGCAACTGGCGTGCGCGCTGGCCTGGCTGGTGGCACGTGCCGCCGACTTGCAGCCCGCACTGAAGGACCTGCTCCGCTGGACCGGGCGAGGCACACGGTCTGCGATAGGAGCGGCCGCGTTTGCCTCGGGGGGGTTCATTGTGGATCTGGGCAAGCACGAGGCCACGACCCAAGGTCCGACTTTCCTTCGACTGGATTTTCCCCACGATTGGCATGTTGCACTCCTGTTGCCTGACGGACCTCCCGGGTTGCATGGTCCGCCTGAAAACGCGGTGTTCAGCCAACTCAGCGTCGAGGCCAATCGCCTGAGCGAGCGTTTGTGCCGACTGACGATGCTCCAACTGCTGCCCGCTCTTGTGGAACATTGTTATGAGGATTTCGCGGCCGCGTTGTCGGAGTATAACCGGTTGGCGGGGGAGTGCTTTCGCCCCTGGCAAAGCGGCAGCTACCATAGTGACGCCGTAGCGCGAATCATCGCCATCTGGCAGCAATTCTCCCCTGTCGCAGTGGGACAATCTTCCTGGGGGCCGGCGGTGTTCGTCATCGCGCCGCCAGAACGGTTGCGGGAACTGTTAGCTCGCACGCAGCGGCAAATGGACGGCCTGGTGCGGAAAACTATCATAACCACGGTCAGCTCCTCCGGCGCACGGACCGACGAAGGTCGGAGCCTGGATGCGGTTCTTCAGAGCCCAGAGTCGGCCTAGAATCCAATGGAGGGGCAAACGCGAGGTAGAACATGACCCATCGTCAAGCGGTTCTCATGGTTACTCCGGAACAGAGGCGCGTGGCCACGCAGCAGTTCGAACGAGCGCGACAACTGATTCAGCAAGGGGGAAGGGGCTTGGATTATGCCCTTTCGCTGTTGTTGGAATGTTGCCGCGTGGACCCGGCGAATCTGGAATATCGTCAACACCTGCGCCAGGTGCAAAAGGCGCGCTTGCGCAATCGCCGACCTTGGAGTTGGTGGGCGTGGTTGAAGACCATGCGACATCGCGCCAAGATGCAACTGGCCTTACAACAGGGCCAATATGCTGAGGTCCTGGCTCTGGGCGAGAAAATCCTGTCGCACCATCCGTGGGACGTTGGGGCATTATTGGTGATGGCTCAAGCCGCGGAAGCTCTGGAACTGAATAACCTGGCGGCTTGGCTGGCGGAGAGTGCCTGTGCCGCTGAGCCCGAGCATGTGGGAGCGCACCGCCGATATGCCCAGCTTTGCGAACGCCTCGGCGACTTTCAGAAAGCCGTCAAACTCTGGGCTTTCGTGGCCTCCCGTTGTCCGACGGATGAAGAAGCCCATCGCAAGCAGAAAGACCTGGCTGCCATGGAAACCATAACACGTGGCGGCTATGAACGGAATGTGGCCCCAGGTCAGGAACCAGCCACCACGGCAACTGGATCTGCCAGCAGCAAACCCGCCGAAGCTGTCGCACCCATCGCCGATCCCACCCAGCATCAGATTGACCTGCTTCACCAGCGGATCGCCCAGGACCCCACCCAGGTTTCGCATTACCTGAGCCTGGCCGATCTGTATAAGCGGCGGGGTAAACTCGACGACGCTGTCCGCATACTCCAGCAAGGCCTGAACCAGGCCGGGCCGCAATTTGAGTTGAACCAGGCGCTGGCGGAAATCGAAATTGAGACCCTGCGGAACAATCTGCGCATTGCGAATCGTCGCGCGGAAGAAAATCCGCAGGACGAATTGGCGAAGCAGTTGCGGGAACAGTTGGCCCTGGAAATTCTCCGCCGCGAGATGGACTTCTATCGCGCCCGACTGGACCGCTATCCCAACGATAACGCCGCTCGCGTGGCCCTGGCGACGCGCCTCTTGCTGCTGGGACTGGTGGACGAAGCCATCCGCGAGTTTCAGCTGGCACGCAAAGATCCGAAACACGCCAGCCGAGCTCTCATGGGGCTGGGGAAGTGCTTTCTCCAGAAGAAAAACTTGGCCTTGGCGCGACGCAATTTCCAGGAAGCGCTCGACTCCCTGCCAGCCAGCGACGAGGAACTGCGCAAAGAATTGCTCTACGAACTGGCCGTGATCGCCGCTAAGGAAAAAGATTACGAAACCGCCATCCGGCTCGGCACCGAAGTGGCCAACCTGGACTATTTCTACCGCGATATTGGCAAACTCCTTGAACAATGGCAGGCGGAATCGCAGCGCCCCCATTAGGGCCACGCCACATTGCCGGGTTGCGGGGTGAAGCCGCCGTCGCGCACAAGAGGTCCCCAGGCAACACCCACAGGAAAGCCCGTATGGCCACCGTGAGGCAGAGCAACCTGAACATGTCCCCCATCTTTGACACAGCATGAAACCAGGAAAGCGAGTATAGCCCCTGGTGAGGCAGAGCAACACCAACCGCCCCCGCCAGCGGGTTAGCCGATCACGAAGCCCTGCCTCGTCGTAAGCTCGCTGAGGTGGATTCATCGTTGTCGCTCGGAGTGGCACAAACGGCACGTACGGTCTTCCCTCACCGGACAAGCGTGTCGAGGGATCATTAGCCGAGGGGATCCGATGAGGGTGGTAGTTGCCCCGCCTATGCTCCTGATTGGGACTCCGGCGGGTCAGTTCAAGACTTACCTATCACATTCTCCGTTGTGATCCGATCAGCCAGGAGCCGCCGCAGGTTTTTAATGGCCTCGTCGCTGAGCGCCCGGTTTTCGGAGGACAGTTGCGTCACCCCACGATCAAGGGCGATTGCGTACATCGTCTCCAGCGTCCCCCA
>JANWVZ010000132.1 GCA_025056555.1 Gemmatales bacterium
TAACTTTCCGGGCGTAGTCTGAGCGGACAGCGATAGCAATAAGGTTGCGGAGCGCGATAGGTGGGAAACAACAGCGGCCCGAAGACACGATGAAACAGCTCTACTCCGCCGACACTCACGTCCCCCAACGTATCGCCATGATAGGCTCCGCCGAAGGAGACGAATTTCGTCTTGCGCGGCTTTGGTCCGCCGAGGTGGTGTGGTCGCTGTTGCCAGTATTGAAACGCCATTTTCAGGGCCACTTCCACCGCCGTGGCACCATCATCGGAAAAGAAGACGTGGGTCAAGGGTTCACCAAACTGTGCCAAAGGAGCGGCCAACTCCACCAGCTTGCGAGCCAACCGAATCGCAGGTACATGGCTGATGCCGAGCAAGGTAGTGTGCGCGACCTGACCCAGTTGTTCGAGGATTGCCCGATCGATTTCCGCCCGCCGATGTCCGAATAAGTTACACCAAATCGAAGCCACACCGTCCAGGTAACGCCGACCATCCACGTCTTCCAGCCAACAACCGGCGGCCCGCTGGATAATCAATGGCTCGCTCTGTTCGTATTGAGCCATCTGGGTAAACGGATGCCAGACGTGGGCCAAGTCCCAGGTTTGCAATTGGCGTTTCTCTTCCGGCGGCAGCATCTCGAGGCATCCCACGATTTGACTATTGCTTCTAGTAGCACATCCCGTACATTATTCGCCGCGTGACTGATCCGAGAATGCCTTGCTTTGAACGCCAAGCGAGCGATCAAGCCATCTTCGCACGCGGACTAATCCCACCCGCCGACACCACGCCTGCGAGAGTGCTTCGGTCTTGATGGGCGTAGTCCTACCACCAGATAGGCGCGTCGTGGGGATGCGCCAAGGATTTGGATCAACCGCAGCGCTGGCAGCGCTATTTTCAGGAGCGCTCTATGTCTCTACTCCGATGTCTCCCCCTGCTGATTGTCGTGCTTGCACTGGTTGTGCCCGAGGTAAACGGCCAAGGCAAACTTACTCAAGACCTGGCAGGCAAATGGCAACCTGTAGATGAAGACAAGCTCAAGATCGTTGTCGAATTCACACGGAATGGCCTGCTGCGCATAGTTATAGACGAGAGGCAGATTGAAGGAACGTATCGCGTGATTAGTGACAACGAAATTGAAGTGAGCTTAACGCTGGAAGATAAGAAACTTACTGAAAAACTGAGCGTATCTATCAACGGTGACCAAATGGTAACTGTGGACTCTAAGGGAAAGAAAGATGTATTTCGGAGGATTCAATGAAGCTGCTGCAGGGTAGGCAACCGGCTGTCGGGAGCGATCGTGGGGAACTTATCTGGACCGAAGGTCGTCTTGCCGCAGCGAATGCGACGCGTAAGCTCATCTGTGCCAGACGAAGAACACTTCATCAGGAGGATTTTTCATGCCGTGCAAAGGGCTGTGGCTCGGTCTGCTGCTTTGTGTATGCCTGGGGCTGTGGCTTATGAACTTTGCCCAATCCCGCGGGCAGAATCCCAGTCTCGCAGAAGGTCAACCGGCACCGAAGGTGGAATTGGCCGCGGTCAATGTCGGCTCCGTCTTACCCGATCAGAAAAACGCAAAGACCCTTTCCCTGGACACGTTCCGTGGTAAGAAGAACATCGTTTTATTCTTTTTCCCGAAAGCGCTGACGGCTGGGTGAACGGTGGAGAGCTGCGGTTTCCGCGACCGCATTGAGCAGTTTGCTCAACTGGACACTGTGGTGATTGGCATTAGCGTGGACGACGCCGCCTCCCAGAGCAAGTTCGTTGAGAAGAACAATCTGAATTTTCCGCTCCTGTGCGATACGGAAAGAAGTGTCTCAAAGGCTTTTGGCGTGCTCGGGGCTAACGGTTTGGCCCAGCGGAAGACTTTTGTCATGGACAAACAGGGGGTGCTTCGCAAGATTTACGATAAAGTGGATCCGAAAAAGCACCCGGATGAGGTATTGGCCTGGATCAAGGAGAACCTGAAGTAAGAAGTAAGGTGACCGCTTAGTTGGGGTGTCAATGGGAATTGGCCCGACGGCTGGTGAGAGTAAGTTGGCGTAATTCGCCGGGCTGCAGTTGCAGTGTCGAGTGTGGAATTTCCCGCCCGTCGGCATCACGCACGAAAACACGCCATTGGCCTGCAGTCAGGCGGACTTGAAAACGTCCCTGGGCATCCGGCTGGACGGTGCTGCGTTGATTAGCCTGATCGTTGATGAAAACCACTTGCGCTACGCTGGGCCCGTCGCCCCCGCTGATAATGGTGCCGGCGACAGCGCTTTGTCCATCGGGAGCAGGTTCAAGGGCAATGCGTTCTAAACGAGGTACCACTGGCCGCGGCTGGACAGGGGCTGGCGGTGGCGGAGGGCTGTACATCTGCGGTTTATACGGCCCACTGCCTTCAGGCGCGGGAGCTTGCGGATAGGTGCGATTATACAGCGGGCTACCATTGTCGCCCGGGGTGCGGTATTCCTGGATGTTCGGCGCAGGTACCGTCGGTTGTCTTGGCGCTTCCTGGAGGGCAGGTGGAGCCACGGGCTGCCCCGTGCATGGATCCACTTGATAGCAGGTCGTTTGCGGCTCCAGGTAACAGCAGGCCCGATACGAGGTCACGGGAACAAAGCCACAACGCCGCACCCAGTTTGTTACCGGGGTGTAGTAGGCACGCAACTGGTATGAGGTTACCGGTGTCGCCACTTGCTGATACGTACAGGTGCAGGGATCGAAATAGCAACTATAGCGGTAAGAGACGACTGGTTCGTAGTAATAAGAAGTGCGGTAGCTAGTTACTGGTTCATAGTAAACCTGAAAGCGATAAGAAGTAACCGGCTGGTAATAGCAGCGTTGAACATACTGCGTGGTGCACACCTGTTGGGGCGCTGGTGATGCATAGGTCACCGTGGGAGCGGGTGCTGCCACTACGGGTGGCGCTTGCGCGATGACCGGCGTGGAACGGTGAAAGCAAGTCACCTGAAAGACGTTTTGCCACCCTGCCCAGCTGATTTCGGGCGCAGCCAATGTGACTCCGACAAGCCAAGCAAGCCGGACATAGTTTCCCCGACGCATAGCTGGCACTCCTCTTGATGACCCCTCTAATCTAGTGTACACAATAGCGGTTCGCAAATCCTCACCAAGAGGCAGCAACTCCATATCTCGACGGTAACCGCAGATTTTTTGGTAAACTTTACCAATTATGACAATTATGCTGAGTTCGTGGTCACAGCAAATTTTCGCCAAGCAGATACCTAGAATTCCCTGCCAGTTGACAAAGACAATGCTAAGGTGAGGGATTACCATGAGTAAAGAAGATCACCAAGACTTGGAGTTCGGTGTGCCTTTCCCTGGTCAGGTCTTACCTCGGGAACAATGGACGCAAACGGGGATCAAACGCTTGCCTACGACCGGACCGTTGGACTGGCGTGAGTTGTTCGGCCGTGACGCACCACGCATCCTCGATGTGGGTTGCGGCAATGGGCGATTTCTCATCGCCCATGCCTTGGCCCACCCGGAGTGGGATCACTTAGGGGTGGATTGTCTGCCGTTAGTGATTCGCTATGCGGTGCGTCGCGCCAACCAACGAGGGCTGACCAATATACGCTTTGCTGTCGCTGATGCTCGGGAAGTCTTGGAACGGTTGATTCCCCCAAACAGCATCGCAGAAATCCACATTTATCATCCCCAGCCCTACTACGACCTGGCCGATGTTCACCGCCGATTGATAACGCCCCGCTTCCTGTACCTGGTTCATCGTGCCTTACAACCTGGTGGCCATCTTTACATACAGTCGGACAACCCTGGCTATTGGGAATATATTCGGCAGGTCGTACCAATCTTTTTCGACTTTCGCGAACATCCGCAACCTTGGCCCGAGGCTCCCCAAGGTCGAACACGTCGCGAGATTCTGGCGTTGCAACGCGGCCTGTCGGTGTTTCGTGGCATAGGTGTGCGGCGGGACGATTTGGACCAGACAACCGCCTTGCAGCAGGCCGAGGCGCTACCGCCCCCGGTGTTTAACGCTGATCGCCGTTATTTCGAGTTAGATCAGCTGGAACGCGGCTTCCGCGATTTGCCTTCGTCGCGGCTTCGGATGTCGAAACGACGGCCTCCCACTGGACGAAAGCCCCGATTACGTTGACTGACAAATCTCGTATCGCAAGTAAAGTACTGCGAAAACGCGACTCCACAATTGCCCATTCATGCTGGCCGTCGGCGACGGCTCCCGATATAATCGAGATTCACCCGCCTGACCGAGACCTTCCCTTAGCTGCTAAGGAGCATGCCATGCCCAGACGGTCAGCTTTATCTCTTCAGGTTTCAGCCTTGTTGCTTTCCTGCCATCCGGTGTGGCATCCGTTGCCGACGTCGGTAATTACATTCAGCGTAGGATGTCTTCTTGCGCTCGCCCTGCCTTACAGTCAGCAGGCTCAGGAGTCTAAGCCGGAAAAGGCCCGCTGGCTGTGGACGACTGCCTATGCCATTCCCAAACATCTGACTAATCAAGGAAGCGGTTATTTTTCTATTGTGGAGGGCAAGAATGGTTGTCTCTATATAGGCACGGCCAAGTACGGCGAAAACGCCTATCTGGTGGAGTTTAATACGCACACTAAGGAAATGAAGGTCGTCGTAGATGTTATGAAAACCTTAGGCAGTACTGCCAAAGGGTTTGCGGCGCAATCTAAGATTCATACCCGCAATAATGTCGGGGAAAGTGGCAAGATCTATTTCGGCACCAAACAGGGTTATCCCGAAAAAGGGGAAAAACGCACGGATTATCCAGGCGGTTATCCGATGATTTACGATCCGCAAACCGGCAAAGTCGAAGTGTATCCCATCCCGATTCCCCATCAGGGGATTATCAGTGTCACTCCTGACGAATCCCGCGGCCTGGCATACATATCTACCTGCTCGGATGATCGCCCCGTTGAAAGCACCCATTTTCTGGTCCTAGATTTGAAAACGGGGAAATATAAAGACCTGATGGATTGTGAGCATTCTTATGCCTTCATCGTCATAGACCATCTCGGACGTGCCTATCATCCCATTCGCGGCGGAGACATCGCCCGCTACGATCCCCGAACTGATAAACTGGAACGGCTCAAGCAAACGATAGATGGCCAGCCGCCAAAAGACAGTTTATTAGCTCATCCCCATAGCCATCCTATCAACTGGGAAGTATCGCCTGATCGCAAGACTTTATATGCTGTCGCGATGAACGAAAACCAACTATATGCCTACGACCTCACTGCCCAGGGAGAAGTGCTGCCGGGACGCAGGCTTGGTGCGCTAATTCAAGACCCTGAAGCTCGGACCGACTGCCGCGCCCTCTGTGTTGCTCAGGACGGCACCGTGTGGATGGGCGTAGCCGTGCATTTTCCTAAACGGGAGCATTTGCTGCACATCGTCAGCTATAAGCCCGGCGATAAAGGTTGCCGCGATCACGGCCCCATCGCTATCCGCAACCCTGATTACACCAATTTCACCGACGAAAAAGGCAAACCCTTGCCCTGGCATCACGGAGTGCGGCGCCGGCCCGATGGTGTCCTGGTGCCTCAATACCACATCATGGGTATTTGCGCTGCCCGAAATGGCAAAGTTTATGCCACGACTATCATACCCCTCACCCTGCATGAAATCGAAATCCGGTAGCACATAGATTCCGATCCTGATGTTCCCCGCCTGAAATTCTAAGAGCGAAGAACATCCTGCTGAGCGGCAGCCACGGATTAGTGGACTGTCCGGCTTGTAATGAAATCCTCCTCGATAGCTTCCGCTGGGCTGTTTGTGACCAGCAAACTGATAAGTTTGACTCTGAAACTGTCAACGAAGTACTGAGTTATCGCTTCTTATCTTATAGTTCTTATAATTGTTGAAGATGCACTATATGAATATGTATGCAGCAAAGGTTTTATCTAACCATGTATCAGGTCATTAGTTCACTTGGTGTTCTGTATTCGAGGTATCGAGCTACACGTTAATGGAAATATCCACCCATCGGCGTTGCTGGTGGCTCTGTAAGATAGCCTCGCACAGAACGACCTCCCGATGCCCATCCTCAAACGTCGGATAAGAGGCCGGATGAGTCGGTCCCTGCTCAATGGCAGCGTAAATTGCGCGGAAGAGTTGTTTGAACGTATCAGGGAAACCCTCGTTATGGCCGCCGGGATAATCGGCACAGGCACGTGCCGAGGCACTAAGCAGTGCAGGGTCGCGCAGTAACAATTGGTTCGGTTGATCACGGAAGCCGCACCATAACTCGTCGGGACGTTCACTGTTCCAGGCTAGGGCGCCTTTTTCGCCAGCGATTTCCCATAACAAGCGATTCTTGGCTCCAGCGGTCACCTGGGAGACCGCCAACATCCCCGGTGTTCCATCGGCGAAGCGGAGCAGGATGGCGGCAAAGTCTTCGGTGTCAATCGGCACTTCTTCGAAGCTGCCAGCCGCTTGGAACTTGGTCTGAAAAGTCTCGGTTGAACCGAGCGGCCGCCGTCGTTTTGGCCAGATGGTACGCAAGTCCGCGCAAACACTGACAACTGCCTGCCCTAACAGAAAGGAAACCAAATCCAGCCAATGTGTGCCAATATCGCCGACCGCACGTGCCGCACCCCCCTCGCTGGCCAGGACCCGCCAATTGTAGTCCGTCGGAAAGAGCAACCAATCCTGCTGATAGGAGCCGAGGACATGGAAAATGCGCCCGATTTGTCCCTGGGCAATGCGATGGCGTGCTTCCTGGCAGAGCGGATAGTACCGAATGTTGTAGCAGACGGCGCATACCTTGCCGCAAGTTTGCGCTCGCCGCACCAGGTCGCTGCTCTGCTGCGAGTTCAGTGCGAGCGGTTTCTCGCAGATGACATGCTTGCCGGCCTGAAGCGCCTGCACGGCGTGTTCGTAATGGAAACGATTGGGCGATGTGATATGTACCACATCCACTTCGCTATCCGCCAGAAGTTCATCCAGAGAACGATAGGCGCGAGGCAGTTGCCAACGTTGGGCTGCGCGTTGGCTTTTCTCCGCGGTGGAAGCGAGCACACCACGCACCGTTATTCCCAGCCTTCTCAGAGCCTCGATGTGGACGGGACCAATGAACCCTGTGCCGATCACCGCCGCCGTGGCCACGGTTTCTCCCTCCCGATTTTGTCCCCGCTTGGCTGGAGCACTAGCCCCATTCACTGCCAGATCATGAAGATTCCTGCAGGCAGCAAATTTTGAGCTAGAATATGGAGAGCGTGCTGAGAATACCAAGATTCCTGCATGAGAAGAGGGCAGAAGCATGCGCAAGATAGCGTGGCACGTCGTGGTGCTGGCCGTGTTGTGGTTGGGCGCCGGCAATGGCGCGGATGCACAGCAGGTAGTTGTCGGAGCGCGCACGGGCAACGTGGTCGTCTTGTACAGCCCTGCCTATCAGCGCTACTGGCGCGAATATGCGACCTATCCGTATGGCTACGTACCTTATCGTGTCGGCATGTATGTCGGGCCCCGTTACGATCCATACTGGGGAGAACCTTATTACGGATTTTACCCCTATGTTTATCCGCGTTATATTTATCCGGTGCCAGCGGTACCGGTGCCATTGAGTCGTGCCGAGTATCAAGTTGTACCCAGGCCAGCACCAGGCGTTCCGGATAATGGGGAACTGGCACCACCACGACCGCTGCCAACCGCAAATCCGTCTGCAGAAATTATCATCGTGCTGCCCACAATTGAGGCCCAGGTCTTCGTCGAAGATTACGAAGTGCGCACGGGCGGGTCACGGCGGGTCTTACATTCGCCACCACTGACGCCCGGCAAGAAGTACGAATACACCATCACCGCCGCCTGGAAGAGTAACGGCCAAGTGGTTCGTCAAACACGGCAGGTTACTGTCCAGGCAGGTCAGCAAGTTGTGGTGGACTTTACTCAACCCGCGCCAGAGGAAAATTGACCAGCCTTCCTGTCTGGCTCCGAAACCGCCGAAAAAGCTTTCGTCGCGATTCTACCGCGCTCCTGACGAAGAGCACTATCTTCTTTCGGATAAGTCTGTGGCTTATGGTAGAGCTTGCCCTTCGGCAGGTACATTGCCATTTCTGAACGCGAGTTTCCACATGCGTCGCGCTGTCTGAGCCGGACGCGTTGAGCGGCGAGAAGTTGACCCAGCTCATGAATCGTAATCTTTCGCCCCCGCCCTGACCGTGGTGAGAGCCAGAGTAAACAACAGCTGATACGTTCCAACATTCCCGGCCCACCCCAGTAAGGCGGCAACGCCGTTCCATCTACTCATTCCGTGCACCATTAAAATACTGCCATTGAAAGAGCAATCGTACCGAATGGCATCAACCGGGGAACCAGGTTACTTTCTTGTTGTCTCCGACAATAATCGATCAAGAGGGTGATCCACGGCTGATCAGGCTGTTCGTACTTCGGGCGATTTCAACCGCTGCTCGGAAACGGAACTACGCTGCAACAGAGACGCTGTTCGTTTTCGTTCATCTCATCATTGTTTTATCTCTATCGGTCTATCGGGGCAGAAGCTCCAGGATTGAGGACCAGCGCCCGCATTCTGAGGGACGGTTCAGTGCACCTGGCAATTTCGAGGGGGTAGTACAATAGCGCCAGGAGCGGGGTCGCGCATTCCTTTCCGTCAGGTAAAGAGGCTTGGGGTGAAAAAAGATGGCATTGCCTTTCGAAAATCAGGTAGCGCTGATCACAGGTGCGGCCCGCGGCTTGGGACGGCAGTTAGCCCTGGAGATGGCCGCCCATGGTGCTGTCATTGCCGCCGTGGACCGCGACGTCAGTCCGATGGAAAGTCTGATGCAGGAATTGAAATCCCGTGGTCGTGCCGGCGGATTTGAACAAGCCGATGTTACCCAGCGTGACCGGATGCAGCAGGCCGTGGCTGTCCTGGAACAGCGCCTAGGCCCGGTGGAAATTCTGGTCGCGAATGCCGGCATCGGTTACGCGACGCCTGCTGCCGCTTTCGACGCTGAAGCCTTTGCCGCTCTGGTGGAGGTCAATCTCAACGGAGTCGCCAACAGCATCGCCGCTGTCCTGCCGGGAATGCTTCAGCGTCAGCGGGGACACCTGGTGGCCATTTCCAGCCTGGCTGCGCTTCGGGGATTAGGTTACCTCGCCGGCTACAGTGCCAGCAAGGCAGGCGTGAACGCTTTGATGGACAGTTTGCGTCTGGAGTTGGCGCCTCGCGGCATTTATTGCACTACCATCTGCCCCGGCTGGATTCGAACGGATTTGACCCGCCACCTCCCCTTGCCTAAGCCCGACCTCATGTCCGTCGAGGAAGCTGCTCGACGCATCGTCACCGCCATTATCCGTAGAAAACCTTTTTACGCATTCCCCTGGAGTACCGCCTGGGTGCTGCGATTGTGTCGCATCTTACCTACCGGCTGGAGCGATGGTTTGCTGCGCGCCTACGGACGACGCCTGCTGCGCCGCGTGCAACGCCTTACTCGACAGTAACGCTCTTGGCCAGATTCCTCGGTTTGTCCACATCGCAGCCGCGCAACACAGCCACATGATAAGCCAGCAATTGTAATGGAATCACAGCCAAGATCGGCTGCAGGTATTCGGGCGCCTCGGGGATCGGAATCACCTCATCCGCGCGATTGGCTGCCTCTTCACATCCGTGTGAGGTCACGGCAATGATCGGGCCACCCCGAGCGCGAATTTCCTCCATGTTACTGATGACCTTATCAAAAACCGAACCCCGCGGTACCAGGAACACCGAGGGCGTATTCTCATCCACCAGAGCAATAGGCCCGTGTTTCATCTCTGCGGCCGGGTAACCTTCGGCATGAATGTAACTGATTTCCTTGAGCTTCAGGGCGCCTTCCAACGCAACAGGATACAGGTATTGGCGCCCGAGATACAGGAAATTGTGCACCTGATAAT
>JANWVZ010000133.1 GCA_025056555.1 Gemmatales bacterium
GCGATAACCTTCGGGATGGGCGCAACCGTAGAAGCATTGCTGGCGCTCCTGTAAATTGCGTCCTTTGTGGTGACCGACCAGCATCACCTTATAATCGCCAATACGGGCAAAGCCGGTGCGAATAGCGCGGTCATCGCCAAAAGCGCGGTCGCCGTGCAGTTCGACGAAGTCCTCGGCCAGCATCTCGACGTAATCGAGGAATTGCGGCCGTTCCGGATGCCGCGCAACCAATACCGTTTCCCAGGCCGACAGGTTGTTGTAAATCTTGCGTTTGAGATTGGTCAGTTCGCGGCGTAAGCGTTGCAATTCCTCTACGCTCGCCAGCTTCTTCTCCACATCCACCTCCAGGCGGGCGAGCGCTTCTTCCAGGTCGTAAATCTCCTTCTCAAAAGGCAGGCGATATGTAGCAGGCATGACTGATTCCCGCACCTGAGCACATACCGGCTGTCATAGCCGACTCTTGGTCTTTTCCAGATACGGCGGGCGCAACAGAGAGTCTAGCAAAAATCACCGAACGAAGCCAGCACCGGTGGCGACCTGGCTGCGGTTGCGAGGCGACCTGGAAGAGGACACTTAGCGTTACATCGTCCCGCCACGCCAATGCGAGCTGGACTTCGTGGGGTTGTAGGATGGCCTAATCCGCGGAGAGTTCCAACTTATCCCCCTTATAAACGCGAATCGTGCGAAACTCGCTGAGGAACTGGGCGAGGTCGCGCGGGCGGTTCTTGGGGTCTTTTTCGAGCATCCGCAGGATAAGTTGTCCGAACTCTTCGGTGACTTCCGGGTTCACTACGTGAGGTGCTGTGGGTTTGTCAAAGAGATGTTTGCGGAGCAGATCGCCCGGAGTCAGGCCGGCGAAAGGCAACCGACCCGTCACCACTTCGTAGAAGGTAACCCCCAAGCTATAGATGTCCGCGCTAGGGGTAATGTCCAGGTTTTGAATTTGTTCTGGGGACATGTACGATGGCGTGCCGGATGCGGTTGACCTGCGACTGAAAAGTTTACTGAGAAAACTGGCTTTCTGAATCTTCTTCGTTAGCGCGAAATCTATGATTTTCACCTCAGCACTGCTGTTGACCAGAATATTATGCGGTTTGACATCGCGGTGGACATAGCCCCGCTGGTGAATGTGAAGCAGGCCCTTGGCGATTTGTTCAATGATGCGGTGGATGTTCTCGCGAACGACGGCATATGGCTGCAAGAGCTCTCCGGTGCGTGGGTCGGTGCGCCGCGCAATGCGGAGTTTCAGGTTCATACCGGGGAAAAACTCCATGACGAGATACGGGTTCTTGCGGTCCGGGCCAACTTTGATGATGCGGATCACATTGGGATGGGCAAACTTTTGCCCCACTTCGCCTTCGTGAATCATCATACGGACATGGGTGGGTGAGCGAAGGCTTTCGGGGAGTAAGATTTTTATGGCATAATGCCGGCCACTGGTCGGTTCGACCGCTTCCCAGACTTGACTGGTCTGGCCTTGGCTCATCATCTTCAATAACCGATAACCACCAACGAAATCCGTTGCCGACACGGAGACCTCCTTCGCCGCGGGGATCGCGTCAGCGCCTTGCGGAAGAGTCACCAATATTTTTCGTAATGAATGGTTCCTTTGGATTTGCCTTCATCGGGTTGAAAGCCTCGTTGCATCAACAGCTCGACCACGCCAGTCGGTTGGGGAAACTGCCACTGGCCGGTTTTGACATCGCGCGTCGGCACCCCAATCATGTTCGGATTGCCACACAGATACACATGGGTGGAAGTAGGATCCAGTGGCTTTCCCAGCATTCGCTCCAGTTCGCCGCTGACGATCAGGTCTTGAATGTAGAGCTTACGTCCCAAGTTTTCAGGTTCCCGCGTGGTCAGAGGTACATAACGATAATTAGGAAACAGTTCCATCAGTCGGCGATGGACGTCTAAATAAGCCAAGTCCCGCCAATAGCGGACACAGCACACGGAAATGATGGGTGGACGATGGCCGCGGCGGAGCAAGTGCCAAATCATGTAATTATGCGGGGCCTCGCCCGTGCCGGTTGCCAGGAAGATTACTGTATGCTCGGGCTGCACGGGATCGAGCGTGTAACTGCCGGTAATCTTTTCGCCCAGATACAGCCGGTCTCCTTCCCGCAAGGCGAATAGTCGCGGCGTCAGAGCTGGTGGCTTT
This sequence comes from Gemmatales bacterium, assembly GCA_025056555.1. Taxonomy (GTDB): domain Bacteria; phylum Planctomycetota; class Planctomycetia; order Gemmatales; family HRBIN36; genus HRBIN36. The sequence continues at coordinate 2,162 of JANWVZ010000133.1, forward strand.
TCAGTGCCACTTTCCCGCACCAGGACGATGTAGAACTCCAGGTAATCGAGTGTTTCGCTCAGGATGAGTTGTCCCTTGTCGTCCAGGACCGGATGAGAGAGTGAATAAGCCCGCTTGACCACACGAGTCCAGTCAGCAGGGCCGAGATGTTCTTCCTGGCAGCCAGGTACTCGCGGCTCCCAGTTTCCAAGTCCGAGCGTCCCATATTGGCCGGGTTTGTGCGCGGGAATGGCAAAATCGGGGCGCACGCGCAACACCGCGAGATCCGAATGCGGTTTCCGCAGCCCGATCAACGTGGCATTGTAGTAGGTCTGGCGCAACTGCTGGATCTGGGCGGGCGTCAGATAGTCATCCATCTTCGGGGCACCTGACCATGGCCAGTCGTCACATCGGCAGACAAGATGTGCCCACGACAGCCCTGTCTGAGCGATTATCCACTCAGCCCCACCGAACGGTCGAGCACTCCCCTGCCCTAGCCGACTTGGCGAATGGCTTGCTTCAGAATGTCAATACACGCTGCCATGTCTGGCACTGGGTTGTCCGGATTGGCTTCGTATTCAATGCTAATGTAGCCGCGATGGGGCTTGTCATTAAACTTTACGTCCTTCAGGGCTCGGATGACGGCAACAACATCTAATGCGCCCTTTCCGTAGATCACATCGGTTCTGCGCTGGTTATCGTGATCCTTGAGGTGCAGGCCGTAATTGCGCGGCCCCATGACCCGAATCTGTTCCGCCGGCTCGAGTTTCTTGCCCAACTGGGCAGCACGAATCAGGTGCCCGGTGTCCAGACACGTACCGATGAGCGGGTGGTGATTCTTGACCGCTTCCAGGATTACCTCAGCGCTATACCAGCGGTGCAAGCCTTTGCCAACGGGACCGTGCGGATGAATGGCGATGCTGATCTTGTACTCTTCACACAGTTTATCCAGGCTATCGAAGCTATCGGGGTCGGGGTCGGCGCTGAAATGCTTGATACCTAACGCTGCACCAAACTCAAACAAGCGCTGATTAGCACTATGATTCTTGCTGAAGTGTTGCACTCCGTAAGCTATAGGCGTGATGCCGTAATCACTGCACATACGCAGGATCGCCTTGATTTGCTCAGGCGTGCTATTTGCGGGACAATGCGCCTGGAAGAATTCGACATAATGCAGGCCCAGTTGCTGGATCCGCTTCAGCGCTCCTTCGCGGTCGAAATTGCGGAAGCAGTAACTTTGTGCCCCTATGATAAAGTCGCCGAAAGGTTTGTCCTGGGCCGTTTTTTTCTCCTGGGCACCCCACACTTCCCCGGAATGCAGACCGAGACACACCCCGCCCAAAAGGGCCATTCCGCTTTGCAGGAAGGTTCGCCGATGGAGCTCCACCTCACGGGTCATGTTGATTCTCCTGAAAAGGTCAGTTAACCTGTCTGGCTAAGTGGATTGTCAGACTTGCCTTACAAGTTACAAGTCTTCCCGGCTGAGTCAAGCAGCGACCGGTGTGAAGAACTCTGACGGCACGACTCAACTCTTGCACAGGCTAGCAGGTCAAAGTAGCTTCGGCGCGCCGCTGATAAGCACACGACATCTGCCTGCCACGACTGCCAAAACCATTGTTTCGCTCAACGTTCAGGGCGGAGCAACAATATCAGGTGGTACGCGTCCTGACGCGGCTGACCCCGCTGTTGGCGAAACTGATGAATCTGTTTACTGGCAGGATAACGCAGCGGCGAAAAGGCCAGCGCCTGAGTTATGGGGCGTCGGATGGGTTGACCACGAGCTACCTGTTCCAGCTTGCGCAGAGTGTCGTCTTGCAGGTTGGGTTCGGAAGAAGTCGAAGGCGGCTTGGGGGATGCCAGCTCTGGTAAAGCGCCGACTGGTAAACCGAGCAGGTCGGCGAGACGTTGGCGTCCCTCTGCTTGAACGGGCTGGACCAGCAAGCTGCGAATTTGCGGCTCGGTGTGGGCTTTCGCGCCTGGCCGCGTGTCCTCACGATGCAAAGCGAGCAGAAATTCTCCCACCTGCTCCGCACTCAGGTTTTCAATATAAACGAAATAGACCGTGCTCTGGCGACGTTTCCAGAAACTCGGTAAGCGGTCATCAAGCCCGGTAGGAATCTTCAGGCTGCGCAGCGCCTGATGAATACGTTCCCAAGTCCGCTCACCGTCGCGGCAAGAGATGTCCAGGACAAGAAACTGTCCCTGGGCTAACACCGTTTGCACTTCAGCGCGGCCAAATCGCTCCCACCCCAACAGGGGCGGCAGATGCAATTCCAGGGTGCGAAAGGAATTACGGCCTATATCCCGAACAGGGCTGGTAAGCACGATTGGCTCTGAAAGCGCGGGAATGGCCGGCTGCCAATCGCCCAAGACCAGCGGTTCCACATCCCGCCAGGCTGATGTCAGGGCGCTGCCCAACGGACTCAGGCTTTCTTCGACGAAGCGGGCTGCGTGCTCCCCGAGTTGCCGGCCAGTTTGTTCCAGCTGTCCTAGAACTGTCAGCCAGTGCTGGTGCCCCGCCGGATTTACTGAATCCTGCGCCGCCGACGACTCAGGGATGCTTGGCTCGGGCTGGCGCGCTTGGCGATTTTCTTCGACGAAATTCAAGCCCGGTGGACTGACCAGCTGCCGCAACAACAGGAACGTGCCCCAGGCGATGAAAGGTAAGACGACCGCGGCAACCGCTACAGACGCCCACTTGCGCCAGTACAATGGCCACAAACGCCGCCGCGCCACCTCGGCTACTTCGCGGCGGGCCAACTGAACCATGTGTGCCGCGAAAGCATCGCCCAGCTGTTCCCGCCGCAAATACTTCAAACGCAGCGAGTCATTCATCAGGGCAGCAAACAGTTGCTGAGCTTCCGGTGAGGAACGCAGTAACGCCTCCGCGCGTTCTTTTTCCTCGACCGAGAGGGCACCATCCACCAGACCAGTCAGTAATTGCTTTTCCGCATCGGTCATCGCTTCAGTTCCGGCGCAAAAACCGAGCTGCTCGAAGAATCCTTTTCCATTTGTTCCAAAAGCCTGCGAAGTTCCAGGCGGGCGCGGTGAAGTCGGCTACGCACCGTGCCCAGGGGGATGTCCAAGATGTCAGCAATTTGTTCGTAGCTCAGTTCGTCAATGTCGCGAAGGATGAGCACCATGCGGTATTCGCTGGAGAGCTGACTTAAGGCCTGCTGCAGCCGCTCGTCTTCTTCGAGCCGCTGCAGTTGCCAGTCGGGATTGGCGAATACCGATGGGTCGGCAGGTTCGGGTTTCGGGTGGTCCTGATCTGCCTCCGACAAAGCCCGCACGGGTTTGCTGCGTCGTTTGCAATCCACTGCGTGGTTTATGGCGATGCGATAGAGCCAGGTAAAAAATTGCGAACCGCCACGGAAGCGCCGCAGAGACCGGAAGGCACTGAGAAAAGCTTCCTGCACTACATCGCGCGCATCCTCAGCATTGCCGAGGAAGCGGTATACGGCGTTATAAAGACGGTCCTGATAACGCCGCACTAATTCGCCGAAGGCTTCCACCCGGCCCTGCAGGCAGCGAGCAATTAGCGTGCGATCATCGTCCGCCACGCTTCTCTCTCTTTTAGACGTGCTCAGCGGCAGGCCAGTTCCCTGGGTAGTCAGCATACAATGATTGGCGACTCACCCGTGGGCTGGCATCACAGGCTTTTCTCTCCCCATGGTCTGGCGTAACCACGCCCTCCTAAGACCATCATAGCAAACTATGGACGCGAAAAAAATCGTCATTCGCGGTGCCCGAGAACATAATTTACAGAACATCAGCCTCGAGGTACCCCGCAATCGTCTGATCGTGTTTACGGGTGTGAGCGGTTCAGGAAAAAGTTCCCTGGCGTTTGATACGCTCTACGCTGAGGGACAACGGCGCTACCTGGAATCGTTATCCAGTTATGCGCGGCAGTTTCTCGGCCAGCTGCAGAAGCCCGATGTGGATTACCTGGGTGGCCTCTCCCCTTCCATCAGTATTCAACAAAAGACTGCGGGGCGTAATCCCCGTTCCACCGTAGGTACGATTACGGAAATATACGACCTGCTGCGAGTCCTATATGCCCGCATTGGTCAGGGGCATTGTCCTCAGTGTGGCCGACGCGTGGAGGCGCAAAGCGTCGATCAGATTGTTGAGCAGATGCTGGCCCTGCCCCAAGGCAGCCGCCTGCTCGTGCTCGCTCCGGTAATCCGCCAACAAAAGGGGGAACACAAAGACCTGTTTGCCGAAATGCGACGCCGCGGTTATCTGCGGGCACGCGTAGATGGCCAATTAGTGCGGCTCAGCGAAGACCTGCATTTGGACCGCCAACTGAAGCACGACATTGAGATCGTCATAGACCGCATTATTGTCGAGCCAAAGGCGCGGAGCCGAATTGCTGAAGCCGTCGAACAGGCGCTAAAACTTAGCGACGGCACAATTCTGGTATTACGCGAGGCACCGTCATCGGCGCCAAAGCCTCTGGAAGCGGGCGAGGAACGAGGCGACTTTGCCGAGGAACTGTTACTTTCCGCTAGGTATGCTTGTGCGCATTGCGGGCTCAGTTTCGACCCGCCCTCGCCGCAGATGTTCAGTTTTAATAGTCCGCAAGGAATGTGCCCCGCTTGCGACGGTCTGGGCGAAAAGTACGATTTCGACCCGCTGTTACTGGTGCCCGATCCGAACCGCAGTTTTGCCCAAGGCGCGGTCGAAATTCTAGGCCCACTCAATCAAATGGGCCGGTGGCGTCGGCACATTTACGAGGGCGTGGCCAAGACTTTAGGCATTGACCTGTATCGTCCCTGGAAAAAGTTACCGGCGCAGCACCGGCATTGGCTGCTTTACGGCAGTGGCGAACGGGAAATCCTCTTTAGTTGGCGTACATCGGGAGGCGTTTGGCACCACGTGGGCAAGTGGGAGGGAATCATCCCGCAGTTAATGAGCAGCTTCAAGAAGAGTCCCGAAGGTCCGCGGCGCTTGCAGTTGCAGAAATACATGCGCGTGGTGCCCTGCCCTGATTGTCATGGCACTCGCATCCATGCTCAGGCGCGAGCCGTGCGAGTGGGCGGGAAAACTTTGCCCGAAGTTTGTGCCTTACCTATCGGAGAACTGGCCCAATGGTTGGCCGAAGACGACAGTTGTTCCGGAGGTGATCGCCTCGTACGCCACCTCAGCCCTTTAGAGAGGCATATCGCCGCCGAAGTGCTGAAGGAAATTCGCACGCGGCTACAATTTTTGACTAATGTCGGTCTGCATTATCTGACATTGGATCGGCCCGCACCGACGCTCTCCGGAGGTGAGGCGCAACGGATTCGCTTGGCGCGGCAAATCGGCAGCGGTCTCGTCGGCGTGCTGTACATTTTGGATGAGCCGAGTATCGGCTTGCATCCACGCGACAATGCTCGATTGTTGGCCAGCTTGATACAGCTACGCGATCTGGGCAACACGGTTATCGTCGTGGAGCACGACGAGGATACTATTCGTGCTGCGGACTACATCGTGGACTTCGGTCCTGGTCCCGGGGTGCGCGGGGGACGTATTGTCGCCTGCGGTTCCTTGCAGGATATTTGCTGCAACCCAGAGAGTCTGACTGGGCAATATCTGAGCGGCCAGAAAGCCATTCCCATTCCCGAACGGCGTCGTCCTCCCGGAAAGCAGAAACTGAAGATTTTCGGGGCGTGCCACAATAACCTGAAAAACATTGACGTCGAAATCCCTTTGGGACTGTTTGTCTGCGTGACCGGCGTGAGCGGCTCGGGAAAAAGCTCCCTGGTCAACGACGTGCTCTGGCAAGCGCTACGCCGACACTTCGGCAGAAACCAGGACGAGGATGAAGGTGAAGCAGACAACGGTTTCGCGCCGTCCGTCACGGTGGGCAAACATCGTAAGATTACCGGATTGCAATATTTGGACAAGGTCATCGCCATTGACCAATCACCCATCGGGCGCACCCCGCGCTCCAACCCCGCAACGTACACCAAGGTGTTCGATGAAATCCGCCAACTGTTTGCCAGCTTGCCGCAGTCCAAGATGCGCGGCTACAAGCCGGGGCGCTTCAGCTTCAATGTGCCCGGCGGGCGTTGCGAAGCTTGTGAGGGCCACGGTGCCAAGCGCCTGGAGATGGATTTCCTCGCCGATATCTGGGTGCCTTGTGAGGTCTGTGAAGGGCGACGCTTCAATCGTGAGACCTTGCAGATTGAATTCAAGGGCAAGAATATCCACGATGTCCTGAATCTGGATGTGCAACAAGCCCTGGAACTGTTCGCCCACCAGCCGAAAATTCATGCCATGCTCCAGACGTTGCATGACGTGGGCTTGGATTATATCAAACTCGGGCAGCCGTCGCCGACGCTATCGGGCGGCGAAGCGCAGCGAATCAAGTTGGCGCGCGAGCTTTGTAAGAAGGCCACGGGCCGAACCTTATACATCTTCGACGAGCCTACCACGGGCCTGCATTTCGAGGACATCGCTAAGTTATTACGCGTGTTACACGAGCTGGTGGATCGCGGCAACACGGTGCTGGTCATCGAACATAACCTCGAAGTGCTCAAGACCGCCGATTGGATTATTGACTTGGGGCCTGAGGCTGGGGACGCAGGCGGCTACGTAGTCTGTGTCGGTCCACCGGAAACGATCGCGAACTGTCCGAACTCGTACACCGGTCAGGCCCTGCGTCAGGTACTCGGTTTCGAACGAAAGGCTGCAGCGGCGTCGGTATCTGCCACGCGCCCGCGCGGGCGACGCCGTGTGCGCTCTGCGGACCCACAGCCTACGTCCGGCGATCATGCGGTGGCCCAACCACAGACGGTTACCGAAATTGTTGTACGCGGTGCCCAGCAGCATAATCTGAAGAATATCTCGGTCACCTTGCCCCGCGAGCGGATGATTGTGTTCTGTGGACCGAGCGGTTCCGGCAAGACCTCTCTGGCGGTGGACACGATTTATGCCGAGGGACAGCGGCGCTATATCGAGTCACTCTCGGCCTACGCACGCCAATTCCTGGGCGGAATTCAGAAACCGAAGGTCGAGCAAATCACGGGGTTGTCGCCCGCCGTCTGTATCGAGCAGAAAAACACCAGCAAGAGTCCCCGCTCTACCGTCGGCACGGTTACTGAAATTCACGATTATTTACGGGTACTGTTTGCCCGACTCGGACAGATGCTCTGTCCGCGTTGCCAGATTCCCATTGCTCCGCAGACGGTAGATCAAATCATCGAGCGACTGCAAGGTCTGCCGGAGGGAACGAAGCTGTACGTGTTAGCGCCAGTGGATTGGCGGGACAACGAGACCTCCACAGCATTGTGGGAGAGTATTCGCCGGGCGGGTTTCCTGCGTGTCCGCGTGGACGGTAAGACCTATTCGCTCGACGAGGCGCCAACGTTAGACCGACGTCGGCGGCACGAAGTCCAGGTGGTGGTAGACCGCGTTATCGTGCGGGCGGGTCAGCGGGCTCGGTTGGCCGACGCGGTAGAGGCTGCTTTAGAATTGGGACGAGGAACCATGCTGGTGGCGTTTGTCGAGGAAACGGTAGCGGAAGAACGTTGGCGGCTGGAGCGGTTCAGTCAGCTGTTATCCTGTCCCCAGTGCGGTCGCGGTTTTGAGCCGCTCAACCCTCATCATTTTTCCTTCAATAGTCCGTTAGGCTGGTGTCCCGCGTGTGAAGGTCTGGGCGTGCAACAAGGCGCGAATCT
>JANWVZ010000134.1 GCA_025056555.1 Gemmatales bacterium
TTTCTGCTGCTGAGCTTCCTGATATTTGTCGGTTGGGCTTACTTGCAGGTCTGGCTCTTTCCGCCGCGCAAACCTGAAGCGAAACCGGACGAGATTCCTCAGGCGAAACTGGAATGGCTTGCGGAGGCGCTGTTGGTTCGTATGCCTGCGGATCCATCCGCCGCTTGGCCATTACCGGCCCCGAGCGAAATGGAACAAGCCCAACAGGCCGACCGCGCCCTGGCCGAGGAACGCCAACGCCAGGAGCGGCTCCAGCAACAATTAGCTCAGGAAAAGCCAATCGAGCTGGGCGGACAAGGGTACAAACTGCGCGTCGTGCTTTCCTCGACAGGAGCCGCGGTGCGCTTCCTCGAATTGACGCAGTATCAGGCCGCGAGCCGTTTTGAGGCCCTTCCTGTCTACGATCCCCATACCAAATCACCTGTGCCTTTCCGCCTGGTCAATGATAGCGCCGATGGGGATAAGCTCGACCATTTATCGCTAGAGGAGCGCTGGCAGCGGCAATCGTTTCGCCTGATGATCCCTGGAAAGCATCTCGAATGGAGACTGGTAGAACACGATCAAGAACATGCGACTTTTGAGGCAGTGTTGCAGCCGCTCAACGTGCGCATTCGCCGTGAGTTTCGCCTCAGTCCTGACCAGTATCACGTGGAAATGGTGGTTAGGCTATCACGCCTCGACCCGTCGCAAGCCAGCGAGGTGACTTACGAACTCACCGGCCCACGCGGCCTGCCGGTCGAAGGAGAGTTCTGGAAACAGACCAGTTATTGGCAAGTGGTCATCGGCACGACGCGGGCGGAAGATGCGCGCACCACGTACCGATACCTTTTCGAGCCGACCCATTTCTTCCCCCAAGACAAACGCCAAGCCCAGCCGTTTCATCTGGACTCGCCCAGCGCACCGTACACCGTGCGTCGGCAGGCTTTGCAATATGCGGGGGTCATGATTCCTTACTTCGCGGCCCTGACTATTGTTGCGGATGATCCGACGCGGGATCCGAGCATTGCACAAGTCATTCCCGAGGCTCTGGGAAGCGATCCCGGTAACGATAAACGTCGGCTCTGGGGGGTGCCCATTTCCGTCAAGCTAGTGTCTCGTCCCATTGCTGTGGGTGAGGAGCCTGTGGAACACCGCTATCTTGTCTACGCGGGCCCCGCTAAGGTACGCCTGCTCCGCTACGAAAGCGGTGTGCGCTCCGATTTACCAGAGCGCTACGAAAACTTTTATCACCTCGCTAATCTGACCGATTACCCCTGGTACACCTTTTGCGGGGCCATCGGTTGGACGGCATTAGTGGTCTTCTTCACCAATCTCATGCACGCGTTATTAGAGTGGTTTTCATGGCTCTTCAGTCCGCTGCCCGGGCGTTACGGCTTCGCCATTCTGCTGTTGACAGTGGTGGTGCGCGGGCTGATGTTTCCCATCAGTCGCAAGCAGGCGCTTAGTAACCTGAAAATGCAACAGATGGCGCCGGAGTTGAAGAAACTTCAGGAAAAATACAAGGATGACAAACAGGCCCTGGCCCGGGCTCAGATGGAACTTTACCGCAAGTATGGCGTCAATCCCTTCAGCGGCTGTTTGATTGTGCTGTTGCAAATGCCCGTGTTCCTGGGACTGTATTACGCGCTTTACGAAAGCGTACACCTGCGCTTGGCTGGGTTTCTTTGGATGCAGAACTTAGCCGCTCCCGACATGTTGCTCTATTGGGGCAACTGGCCCGTGGTCAGCCAACTGGCTTATTTGCTACATCTGGGCCCCTACTTACATCTGCTACCTATCGTGAGCATCATCGTGATGGTCTGGCAGCAAAAGATGTTCATGCCGCCCACCATGGACGAGCAGCAACGCATGCAAATGCAGATGATGAACTGGATGATGGTGTTTATGGGCTACTTATTTTACTGGATCGCATCGGGATTGTGTTTATACTTCATCATGAGCAGTGTGTGGGGCCTGGTGGAGCGCAAACTCCTGCCCAAGACTCTTGAGGTTTCATCAACGACTACAAGTCCGCCAGCTGGGGAGCGCCGCAAGCCGGGTAAGAAACGTCCGGGAAAAGAGGATCAGCCCACTGCTTGGCAGAAATTGACCTCACGCCTCAGGGAATGGTGGCAAGCTCTGCTTAAAGCTGCTGAGAAACGGAATTAAAGACGGCTTACCACGGCAATAGAACACTCTGCGGCGACACGGTGACGTTACTAGCTCACGACCGCCTGGGAAATCGTCGAATCGTCTGCCTGCGGAGCATATCCGCAGCCCGAGGGAGGCACATGCCATGTTCGTAACCGCTTCTGATCGGCAAGCTGATTTCCGCCAGTATCTTCGACACGTCGTTATTGGAGGGACGCTGCTGACGGGTCTGATCATAGGCGGATGGGTCAGTGCCACGTCGCAAGGTGAGCAGGCGGCGAAGATTCAACAACTCGGCAGTCCGCGGGTGGAAGTAACCGCGGAAGGGCGGCTGCGGATCACTTTGAGTTTCCAGGTATTAGATGCGGCTGGCCGACCCGTGCGCGAACTCCCTGCCAGCGAAGGAACCATTCTCGAAGACGGCAACGAAGTGCACCGGTTCCGTCCGCAACAACTAGCTGGACGTCCACGTGAGGTCATGCTGGCGCTAGACACCAGCGGCTCGATGATCGGTACGCCGGAGCGGCCATTAGACCGACTTGATAAGGCCAAGGAGGCAGCCGAGCGTTTCGTCCAACAACTTGCTCCGAACACCCCTTGCGGATTGGTGTTGTTCCACCACGAGCCTTATGTAAGCCTGCGTCTGAGCGTCGGAACACGGGACAATCTGCTCACCACGATTCGCCAGGCGCGTGGAGCGGGAGGCACAGCTTATTTCGATGCCGCTATCGCAGCCATGCAGAACTTTTCCGCCGACCGCGACAAGGCACGCGCCCTGGTGTTGCTGACTGATGGTCGAGACGTCAATAGCAAGAACGGCCCAGCTCAAGTCATTGAAGAGGCCAACAAGCGACAAGTAAACATCTACACCATTGGCCTGGGCAAACCAGGGGCGAATTTGCACATCCGTTCCTTGCTCATTTTGGACCGTAGTGGCAGCATGAAGGCTGGCAACAAAATCGCTTACCTCCGTCAAGCGGCCCAACGCTATCTTGAACTGATGCCCCGCGACCATGCTGACTGTTCCTTGCTACCATTCGATGACCGTTATGAAAGGCCTAAGCCGCCTAGTGCCGACATCGCGGCTCTGCGAAGTGAGGTTGCCAAACTCACGCCTCGCGGAGGCACGCATTTGTTCGACGTCACCTTGCTCGGCCTCGAGTGGTTAGCTCAGGATTCTTTCGCGACCGCTGCAGTCAATGGACGTATCCGCGAATGTCGTCGCGTGATTGTACTTCTGACCGATGGAATTAATGAGGGGGGCCGCATTCAGCGCCCAGCGGAGTTTTTCCAGCAGCTGAGCAAACTGCACGCCCAGGCCAACATTCCTATTTTCGTCATCGGGCTGGGCGATCCGCGCCGCGGGGAAATTGACGAGAAAGTATTGCGGCAGATTGCCCAGCTCACCGGTGGACAATACTACGGCGTTTCTGACCCGGCTCATTTGCAGGCCGTTTTTGAACAACTTTCCATAGACATCCACGACGAAGGCATTGACGAGGCTTCGCTGCGCGAATTGGCCGAGAAAACCGGCGGACGCTACTTTCACGCCGCGGAGGCGGGTGAGCTCGCTCGGCAGTTCGGCCAAGCCTTGCAAGACATCGAAACCACCTTTACCATCACATATCTCAGTCCACGTACCCGACAGGATGGCACTCCCAGCCGCATAGAGATACGTTTGGGAACATTGCAAGCCCAGGCCAGTTACCGAACCCATGGTGTAATCACTCCGGCCGTAGATCTGCGTGTGTTCTTCCTTCTCTTGGCCGTCTTGGTAGCGTTAGGCATCGTGCCGATAATGGTGCGCCGCCTAAGTCAACCGTCCAAGTAATCAGATTTACTTTGGGCTGGATTCCCCAGGTTGGCCCAAGCAGATAGGGATCGTGCCCGACCAGGCGCTCGTTTTCCGATAATGGCCTCGTGTGAGCTTGGCCGCTGGCCTCTGACGCTCAGGCGTGGCGAGTCATTTGTGGTACATGCTCGGCGCACCTGAGAAGTTGTTTGCCGCTCCGTCAGGGACGTTGCCCGCTCATTTCCAGTACGACGCAATTTTTTTCGCGGTGAAACCCCCAGGCATTGATTCCCCTTGACGTGTCAGGCAAGCTTAGGTACAAGGCAGGGCGGATCGGCAAGCGCCATGAAAAACCAGCATACATTGGTCTCGCATAGTAGCAAGCAATCTCTGGGCGAGCTTTCCGCTCCGGCAGCCTGCTCGCTTCTGTCCAGGACGGACTCGCTCGACGCACAGGGGGATGGAATGGTGAAGCACTGGCTGGCTTGGGGATGCGCATGGGCCTTGGGATGTGCCGTGGGTATTACCGGGTGGTCGTGGTTGCGGGCCCAGACCCCCGCTACGCAAAAACCACCTACCATCGCGTTTCTGAACTATGCGGAAGTAATGCGGCTTTGCGACGAGGCCCAAGACATTAAGAAACTACTGCAAGGAGAAGAGCAGAAGTTTTTTGAGCAATTGCAGGCTAAGCAGAAGGAAATTGACGAAACGCGCAAGCAGTTGACGACCACCACAGACCAGACCCAGCGCGACGCGCTGGAACGAAAGCTCAAAGACTTGGATTACCAGTTCGGCAACATCCGCTCCGATGCTCAGAAAAAACTCACACGCCTGCTCAATGAACGCTACGCCAATCTGTACTTCAAAGTCTGGAACAAAGTCAAGGCTATCGCCGACTCGCAGGGCTATGAGGTCGTCTTCCGTTTCAATGAAGACTGGCGTGACGCTAATAAACGCGAGGTGTATTTCCAGCCGGATCGGGTCATGGCTCGGTTGACGGCGAACAATCTTTGGCCGATGTACTACAATCACCAGGCCGCCGACATTACTGGCCAAGTCATCACACTGCTGAATCGGGAATATCAGGCTGCCACCGGAGGTCAACGCGGCAACGGTGCTGGACAGTAAACGCTGGCCCGGGGAACGGAGAACCTTTCCGCCGCTAGTGCAGCTTCCGAGTTACTCTCATATAGTGCGACTTCTAAAGGATGTGGCCTGCATCGCGGGACAAAGCCGCACTATCATCGCACCTCGGCAGGATAGCCGTCCCTTGCTCATTGAGGCCTACGTCGCATGACAGAATCTTCTTTCACACGGCCCTTTGCCTCCGCCAGCACGACGTCATCTGAGCGAGGCAATGCACTCAGCTCTGAGCCGGAACTCCACGTGGTAGGTTGGCGGAAGCAGCGGACCCTGGCGAAGCCCATCGAGTTGACAGGTCGGGGACTTTTATATGGTCGGCGGGTACGTTTGCGTCTGTTGCCAGCAGAGGCTGATACCGGGCGCGTATTCGTCCGCACCGACCGCAGTATCCCTGCCGTCATTCCGGCCATCGCCGACGCGGTCACGGCCACAGATCGTCGCACCGTCCTGGGTACGCCGCCAGTTCATGTCGAACTCGTGGAACACGTTTTGGCGGCGCTAGCCGGCATGATGGTGGATAATTGCCGTATCGAATTGGACGGGCCGGAACCCCCTGGGTGGGATGGTTCGGTACGGCCTCTGGTGCACGCTCTCAAGGAAGTGGGTTTCTCGGCGCAACGTGCCGACTTACCCATCGTAACGGTGCGCACCACTCTGGAAGTGTGCCTGAACTCCAGCCGTATTGTATTCTTGCCGTCAACGGCCTCCACCTGTTTGGAGATTGACTATTTTCTGGACTACGGAACCTGGTCAGTCATCGCCCCGCAGCGTTTCAGTTGTCGGGCAACGCCCCAGGATTTCCTCAACGCTCTCGCTGCCAGTCGCACCTTCCTGCTGCTGGAAGAAGTCCAGGCACTCAGGCATCAGGGGCTCGGCATCCATACGGGTCCCGAGCACGTACTGGTGTTTACCCAGCGGGGAGTTCTCGGTAATCGACTGCGTTGGGCAGATGAGGCAGTCCGCCATAAGATCCTCGACTTAATCGGAGACTTGGCATTGATTGGCTGGCCTTTGGCCGGTCGGCTCGTGGCCTATCGTTCCGGTCATCGCCTGAACGTTCACCTGGCACAACAAATACGACGGGCAGGAAGGACAACCCGTCTCGGCCATCTGCTTTCCGCTTCTGCCGCTTGATTCAGGATTGCACCGTCTATGTCCCGCCTCCGCATCGGTGTCGTCGGATTAGGTCACATGGGCAAGGAACACGTCCGTGTCGTCGCTTCCTTGCCGGAAGCCGAGTTATCTGCCGTCGCCGACATTGACCCGACCACTCGTGACACGATTGCACGCAAGTATCAGGTGCCGGCCTTTGCGGACCATCAACAGCTTTATGGCCTGATAGATGCCGTCATTATTGCCGTTCCCACCAGCGCCCACCGCGATGTGGCCCGCGATTTTCTGATGCGGGGTATCCCTTGTCTGGTAGAGAAACCGCTGGCCAGTTCCCTTGATCAGGCTGAGGAACTTGTTACTTTGAGCCAGCGCTTCGGAGTTCTTCTTCAGGTCGGCCACATTGAACGTTTCAATCCAGCCCTGCTGGACCTCGAGCGACGTAATCTGCATCCGCGATTTATCCAAGGGCAGCGCCTCTCGTTGTTCAGTGGCCGATGTCTGGATGTGGGCGTGGTGCTCGATTTGATGATCCACGACCTCGATGTCGTCCTGGCCCTGGTGCGCCAGCCGGTACAAGAAGTGGAGGCGGTCGGGGTAAGTTTGTTTGGTGGCCATGAGGATATTGCTGAGGCTTGGCTCACCTTCGCCAATGGCACCGTTGCCTCCCTCACAGCCAGTCGCATCAGCACCAAACCCTCCCGACGCTTGATCGCCTATGCGCCCGACGGCTATGTCGAACTGGATTTTTTCAAGAAACACACGCTCATCGTTCAGCCCTCCGCCAAAGCTCGCGAACTGGGTTGGCGCCCCGACCAACTCGACATCACCTGGGCCGGGCTGATGCGCGAAAAACTGTTTGGCCAATGGTTGGAGGTTCTCGAGTTTGAGCACAACGAGGGCGATCAACTCACCGAGGAAATACGCCACTTTATCACCTGCATCCGTTGCGGCAGGCGTCCACGCGTGAGCGGCGAAGATGGCCGAGATGCTATCGCCTTGGCAGAACGCATCCTGGCCCGTATGCGTTGCTGCCATCGGCCGGCCAGCAGCGGTCTTCGCGCCGCCTGAACCCAGCGCCATCCCTCCCGTTGGCAAATATCATAAACCGTTGTGGAACGGCAGTCATCCTCAACCGTTCCCACTTGCTGAGGTATCCTTGCCACTGAACGCAGAGGGACGACACTCTTCTCCAAAAGCCCTCCGGATCGCGTCAACCTTGATTGCGCTTTCCATGAATCTCCGGCTAACCGGATAGCATCGCGGGAGGAATCCCTATGCCTGAAACTTCTGAGCGTGCCAAGACCCGTATCGAGACCGACAGTATGGGCGCCATCGAGGTCCCCGCAGACCGCTACTGGGGCGCACAAACGCAACGCTCGCTGATTCATTTCGCTATCGGCGAAGACCGCATGCCTCGCCCGGTTATCTGGGCCTTCGGCATCATCAAGAAGGCGTCGGCCATGGTCAATCGCGAGTTGGGACTTCTCCCCGAAGACAGGGCGCGACTGATTATCCAAGCCGCCGACGAAGTGATTGAAGGCAAGCTTGATGATCACTTTCCGTTACGCGTCTGGCAAACAGGCAGCGGTACGCAGACGAACATGAATGTTAACGAAGTGATAGCCAACCGTGCTATCCAGTTAGCCGGAGGTCAGCTCGGCAGCAAGAAGCCCATTCATCCCAATGACCATGTCAACATGTGTCAATCTTCCAACGATGCTTTTCCTGCAGCGATGCACATCGCGGCTGTCGAGGAAGTGGAGAGGCGGCTCAAACCCGCGCTGCGCAGTTTGCGCGATGCTTTGGCGGCTAAGGCCCAGGAGTTCGCCCAACTCATCAAGATTGGTCGCACTCACCTCATGGATGCTGTTCCCATAACTCTCGGTCAGGAGTTTTCCGGATACGTGGTTCAGCTCGACGACGGGCTGGTCCATCTGGAGCAGGTGCTACCCTTTCTCCATCGGTTGGCGCTGGGCGGTACTGCCGTGGGCACGGGTTTGAATACCCATCCCGAATTTGCCGAACGTGTTGCACGGGTTATTGCCCGCCTGACCGGCTATCCCTTCGTCTCCGCCCCCAACAAGTTTGCCGCTCTCGCTTCTCATGAGCCTCTCGTCCTGCTCAGCGCCGCTTGCGCTAACCTCGCCGCCGCCCTGATGAAAATCGCCAACGACATCCGCTGGATGGGGTCCGGACCGCGGTGTGGCTTGGCGGAACTGTTCCTGCCGGAAAACGAACCAGGCTCCTCGATCATGCCCGGCAAGGTGAATCCCACTCAGTGCGAAGCCCTGACGATGGTCTGCGTGCAGGTCTTCGGTAATCACGCGGCGGTCACCTTCGCCGACTCCCAGGGCAACTTCGAACTCAACGTTTTTAAGCCGGTGATCATTTATAACGTCCTTCACTCCATCCGATTGCTCGCCGACGCTTGTCACAGTTTCACCGAATATTGCATCGTCGGCATTCGACCCAATGTTCCCCAACTGCAAGCATACGTTGAACGCTCGCTCATGCTGGTTACCGCTCTGAGTCCCCACATCGGCTACGACAATGCCACCAAAGTAGCCAAGAAAGCCTATGCTGAGAACAAGACCCTCAAGCAAGCCTGCGTCGAACTGGGATTCCTCACTGCCGAGGAATTTGATCGTATCGTCCGTCCCGAGCGAATGCTTGCCCCAACCCTGGAGGCGTAAACTCCCCCGGTAAGCATCGGAGGGAGCTTGAGCAGAGACAATTACCTGTCGCTATCATCAGTACGGAAAACCATCGGACTGTTCGTCGCCCAGTATCGTCGGGGCAATTGCCAGAGTGGCGCTGCAACTTGTTCGCGATGCCGATAGGTGGGCTGTGCTACATAAGATTCTAGCGCCTCGAAGATTCCGGGGGCGTGAAGCCTATAAACTGTGATAATCGGCGGCTGAATAGAGGACCGCGAGCCCTGAGGTACTTCTGTTGCCTAGGAGAACGATTATGAAACTGGATGAGACAGCATTTCGTCGGGGAATAAGTATGGCGCTGCTATGGAGCTGGTTCCTGGGTTGGGAATTCATGCTCGGTTTTGCGGGGTCGGTCTGGCCACAGCCGAACAAGATAACCGACTTGCCCGCACAGCGGGTCACCTTAGTTGGCCAACTCACGCTGCAAGAAGCCCTGCGGCAACTCGAAGAACTGGCACCCGACCCCAACAATCACTTGGCGGATTTGCGCGCGGCCTTTGGTCAGCGGGCAGATAATCCGAAACTGGCCTTAGAACTGCGGGACGTCTCGTTCTGGCAAGCTTGCGATGAGTTGGCGCAGCAGGCAGGGCTGCGGGTGGTTCTGTTGCCAGCCAACGCGGAGCGAGGGGTGCTCGTCGGCCTATTAACCCCAACCGCACGCAAACCACTGCCCAAGCCGCCGGTGTGTTATACTGGCCCTTTTCGCGTGCGGATTGTTGAAGTGCAGGCATGGTACAATCTTGACGACCCGGACTTATCCCGCCTGGAATTGACTACCGAATGGGCTTGTGAACCGCGGTATCTGCCGCTCTGGTTGCACACCACGCCGGAAAGTGTCCGTTGGCAGGGTGCCGACAAAACCGAGCATGCGGCTCGGCAAGCCG
>JANWVZ010000135.1 GCA_025056555.1 Gemmatales bacterium
AACCTTTGGCCGTGTGGGAAGCTGAGGTGCGGTTCCGCCAACGTCCGCATCGCGTGCGGCTGGAAACTGCGCCACCAGCGGCTGTGCCACCGGCGCGACCGGGCGAGAGCGCCTCGGAAGAGGCCGTCGCTACCGCTCGCCAAGAAGCGGCTCTGCGGCAGTGGCAGCACGCCGTCCAGGCGCTACTGCAGCACATGCAGCACCAGGTGCATACTCTGCGCCAGGCCTTACCCCGACTGGCCGCAGAGTTGGCGCTTTTCCTGGTGCAGGAGACGCTCGGACCGGGAATCCCTGTGCCCGCGGAGGTCTGGCAACGGCGCCTGGAGGAACTGACCGCGAGTCTGCCCGTGGGCGAGCCGGTGACGCTGATCGTGTCTTCGGCGGATTGGCCTTGGTGGCACAGTGACCAGGCCGCCAGTTTACGCGCTGCCGTTCAGGGATGGAAAATCCTGGCCGACCCGCAACTGCAACCGGGCGAATATCGCGCCGAATGGGGCGAACTGGTGCTCTGGTGGCGCTGGCGGGAACGTCTGGCCGCCTTGAGCCAGGCCGTGCTCTCCAGGATTGACGAGCATGCGGTGGAGTAACGCGTTGCTCACCGAATTGCGCCAAGTGCTGCGCCCGATTTGGGGCCCCACCTGGTACGGTCGGTTGCGGAGCGTCCAGGGGAGCATCCTGACGTGTCGGTTGCCGGCCGCGGTCGGGGATTTGTGCTGGATTTGTCCCGAGGGCAGTCCGCGCGTGCCCGCGCAGGTCATCGGTTTCCGCGAGGCCACCGCGCTATTGGCGCCGTTTGAGCCGCTGACCGCTCTGAGGCCGGGCACACTGGTGCAGCACACCGGCCAAAGTGTGCAGGTGGCCTTCGGACCAGGTCTGCTCGGCCGAGTGCTGGATGGTTTGGGGCGACCATTGGACGCCCAGCCGGCGCCTGTCGGCAAACCGCTGCCCATCCGCACGGCGTCGGCGCCACCGCCCTTGCAGCGGGCCCGTATCCGTCAACCCTTCATTACCGGCATCCGCGCGATTGACGGTCTGCTTACGCTCGGCCAGGGACAGCGGGTGGGCATCTTTGCCGGCAGCGGTGTGGGCAAGAGTACCTTGCTCGGTGAAATCGCGCGCCACGCCGAAGCCGAGGTCGTGGTGCTGGCGCTGATCGGCGAACGGGGACGCGAAGTCCGCGCTTTCCTGGAAGACAATCTCGCTCAGGGGATAGACCGCAGTGTCGTCGTGGTCGCCACCAGTGATCAGATGCCTTTGCTTCGGGTCCACGCCGCGTTGTTAGCCGTTACCCTGGCCGAGGAATTTCGCCGCGCGGGAAAACAGGTGTTATTGTTGTTGGACAGCCTGACGCGCTTGGCCATGGCGCAGCGGGAACTCGGCTTGGCTTTGGGAGAACCGCCCAGCAGCCGCGGTTATACGCCTTCGGTGTTTCAGCTCTTAGCTGCGACGCTCGAACGGCTGGGACCGGCCGAGCATGGAAGCATCACGGCCTTGCTCACCATTCTGGTCGAAGGCGACGATATGGACGAGCCGATCGCAGATGCCTGCCGCGCGCTGCTCGACGGCCACATCGTCCTGGATCGCCAACTGGCCGAAAAGGGCCATTATCCGGCAATTCACATTGGCCGCAGTATCAGCCGAGTCGCCCACGACGTCATGAGCCCCAGTCACGCGCAGGCCGCGCAAAAGGTACGGGCCCTGCTCGCCACGCTCGCGGAAGTCGAAGACCTGGTGCGCATTGGCGCCTACGTGCGTGGCAGCAATCCCCAGGTCGATCGCGCTCTGGAGCTGCAGCCGGCCCTGTTGCAATTCCTGCGTCAAGGCTTGGGCGAGCGCACCAGCTTCGCGGAAACACGCGCGGCCCTGGAACGCTTAGCGGCCGCTTGGACCGCTGCCTCTTCCTGATTCTAACCTGGGTATCCATACGGCCATCCAGGAAACTTACCGTGCCCCGCTTTCGCTTTCCGCTGGAAACTCTGCTCCGCTGGCAACGCTACCGACAACGCCTGGCAGAACTGGAGCAGGCCCGCGCTTTCCGCCAATGGTGGGACGCGCGACAACAGCTGCTGGCGCTTCAGGAACACGCCCACATTCTGAGCCAGGTCGCCCAGCAACGCCTTGCCGACGAACCATCAATTCCTCAGGCCCACACCGCTTGGAGCGACCCAGCACGGTCACAACAGGCTTACTGGTTCCTCCTGGGTCTGCACCTCAGTGCGCTACACCAGGTCGAGGAACTGGCTCGGGCGCACGAAACTCAGCAGCGCCAGGTCTGGGAACAGCGGCATCACGAACGGCTGGCGCTTGCGCGGCGAACCGAGATGCTGCAACTGCTGCGCCAGCAAGCTTTGGCCTCGTTTCGCCGCGAGCTAGACTTGTATGAGCAACGAATTCTGGACGAAGCGGCGCTTCGGGCCTGGCACCGCTACGACTTGGACGCCGGTAGGTCTGAATCCCGCGGCCCTGTGGAGGAATCTCCGCCGCCACTCATCTCAGCTCCACTACGGCTGGAGGCAGAAGTATGAAACGTGTCGCGCTCTATGTCCTGGTGCCCGCGCTGCTGTTCGGTCTGTCGGCGGGGGTGTCCTGGTGGTGGCAACGGCAGCAAAGCAGCGGTGGGAAGACTTCGCCCCTGGCCGCATCGGCGCCGGGCAACCCTGCTACGCCGGGCCATGCCGACTCGGCTGACGGCGAGGCCGCTACCGCCTCGCCAGAACGAGCTCCCGAAGCCGACCGCGTTGCAGTACGCCTGCCCCACACCCACCAGGTCGAAGCTGCCGTCCAGCTCATGACCACTCTCGAAAAACGCCGTGAAGAACTCCGCCGCCAGGAAGAGATGTTGGCCCAGCGCCAGAAAAATCTGGAACTGATTTATAACGACATTCGTGCCGAGCGAGCGGCGCTCGACGCGCTCCGCAAGCAAATCCACGAGGAAATGCGCCTCCTGGAAACCCAGGTACAGCAACTCGAACAGAAACAGCAGGAACTGCATCGTCATCGGGAAGAAGTTGCCGAACGCATCAAGGACTACGAAAGCTCTTTGCGGGTTTTTGAAGATACCGAACGCAAGAATCTCGAAGCCCTGGCCGAGCGCATCAGCAATATGAGTCCGGAAAACGCCGCCAGACTGTTTGAACATATGGCCAACAGTGGCAATATGGATACCGCAGTGAAGCTCTTCAGCCTGGTCAAGGAAACTCGCGCCGCCAAGATTCTGGAACAGATGCCGCCCGACCTGGCCACGCAGCTCATTGAACGCATCAAGCTGCTGAAACGGCCCGGCAGTAAACCGGGGACCTTGTCGAAAAGTGCGACGGTGCCGTAGCTGCGCTTCGCCGGCTTAGCAGCCCTGCCGCAAGCAACGGTCGGCTGGCAAAGACCATCCCCGACCGCTGCCGATGACTACGAATAACGGCACCCTAACTACTCAGGCACAGCATCGGTGAACAGCACCATGGCGCAGACCACTCAGGAACAAGCCGCGGCGAACTCCTCGGGCCGATGGGGATGGCTGGTGCTCGGTGGGGTAGCCCTGGCTTCCATAGCCGGCGGCTTTGCCCTGCCCTGGTTGTTGTCGGGGACCACTTCCTCGCACGGGCACTCCCACGAGGCTCCCCACCAGACGCCCAAGAACCACGCCAAAGACGAAAAAACCGCTTTCGTCCCTTTTGGCGATGTCGTGGTCAACCTTCATGAGGAGCGCCTCACCCGCTACCTCCGCCTCAAGATTGTCCTGGAAGTCGAGGAAACCGAAGAAAAACACCTTCAGGAACTGCTCAACAAACGCAAAGCACCCCTGAAAAGCTGGCTGATCTCGTATCTGGCCGACCGTACCTTAGACGAAGTGCGCGGCACCCTGGGCATGAACCGCATTCGTCGGGAAATCCGCGACCATTTTAACGAAATGCTCTATCCCGATGGACGGGAAGTCATCCGCCAGGTGCACTTTGAAGAGTTCACGGTGCAATGACCGCGGCCGCTAAGCCGTATGATTTTCGCCAACCGCAGCCGGAAGCGCCGGAAGTAAGACGGCAGGTCGAAGCCTGGTTGACCGCCCTGGCCCAGCATTGGTCCGACTGGGCGCAGCGCCAACTCGGTATGACCTGGCGTTGCCAGCTCGGAACGATCCGGCGGTGTTTCATCGCGCACGCTTTCGAGGACATGCCTCCCAGTTTGCTGGTGTATCCGTTGGCCTGGTCGGCCCAGGCCGGCTCGTTGCTAGGCGTGTCGCGTCCCTTGGCCTTGGCCCTGACTTTAGCGCTCCTGGGTGAAAAAACCGACACACTCCCCGCCGACCGCCCCTTGACCCCCATCGAGACTTCCCTGTGGGAATACCTGCTCGATCAGCATCTGCTGGCCCGCATGAAAACCAGTTGGGTCGGCGCGGCGGTGCCTTCCTGGCAGCGCGGCGCCCAGGAATTAACGCCCCAGTTCTCCGGCATCCTGAAACAGCAAACGTGTGTGCTCCGCGCCGAGCTTCATTCCCCCGAGCCGTTTGCCGAGGCGCGGATCATCTGGCTGCTGACCGAAGCCGTGCTCCAGGAATACTTCCGTCCCGCGCGACCAGACGCATCGGCGTCGGTAGCGCCGCAGATGCTTGCGCAGGCGATACCCCTGCAAGTAACCGTTCAGCTTGGTCAAACGCAGCTGCCGTTGACCCAACTGCAACGGCTGCGCTGCGGGGATGTTCTGCTTTTGGAGCAGCGCCTCGATGAACCTCTGATGGTGTTCCTGGAACATGAGCCGCATTTCCGCGCCTGGCCCGGACGCCTCGGTCGGCAACGTGCCATTCAAATCGCCGCTTTCTGGGAGCCTTAGCCGTGTCTGCCACTGCTTCCCCCAGCGAAATCGTCGCTCATACCGCCGACTTTGCCGAACTGAATCCGACGGCCGCGGCCGATGCTACCGTGCCCCTGGAACGCCTGCATCAGGTGAACGTCACCATCACTGCGGAACTGGGACGGGCACGCTTACCCTTGCGGGACATCCTCCGCCTTGGCCCGGGCGCCGTCGTCGAATTAGACCGCGACGTCAGTCAACCGATCGATTTGCGGGTCAACGGGGTCCTGGTGGCTCGGGGCGAAGTGGTGGTGGTCCAGGACCGCTTCGCAGTGCGCATTGTCGAACTGATCCAGCCGAGCCTGGCGGACGTCTCGTAACGGATGGGTAACCTTTCGCGGAGCACGGACTCACCCTCAGATTCAGCCAAGGACTTCATCGCAATTTCAAAACCACTTTCTTGACGGCAGCAAGTGGCTTCGGTACAATTTTTGCGACTTGATTTCACGGGTGAGGAGAGGCGCGATCCAAAATGCTACAGGGTCGGGCCCGCGGATAGACGCAATTGTCGTCGGGAGAGACTTATTGCATCCTCCGTTGCATACGGTACTTCCTGTGCCCAAGACCTTCCGCGGCCCACTGGCTCGGCGAGGATGATTCTGGAAACACCCAGTGTGGTATGAATTGGCTACGCAGGTGCGGAAGAGTGATCCTGGAGACTTCGCTGCCTAAGGAGAAGAGCACCTATGTCTTCACGAGAACAGTTGCAGCAGTTGACGAAGCGGCAACTTCTGGAATTGGCCAGACAACGGCAGGTCCAAGGCTATTCGCGCCTCAGTAAAGAGGAACTGATTGCCGCCCTGAGCCGCGAGCCGACTTCGCCGGCGCGTTCCGTGGTGGCTGGTCGGCGGCGGGTTCAAACCCGAGCCCGCGGCGCCAGCAGTGCTCCTGCTTCCTCTCGACAAAAACGCTCCGCCCGGGCAGCACGTAAAGTCTCCGAGCCATTATCCGTGGGCGCAGTTTCCGCCCGAGATACAGCAACTGCCGCAGTCGCGCCGCCGTCGATCGAACGGCCACGTTCGGTGGCTCGCCGCGAACAGGAATTGTCCCTGGCGACTCCCGAACAGCAGGTGGAAAGCAGCAAATATGATGTCGGAGTACCGACACGGGATCTGACAGCCCACCTGCCTCGCGATCTGCCGAGCGTTTATGGGATCGACCGCCTGGTGCTGCTGGTGCGTGATCCATTCTGGCTTCATGCGTATTGGGAACTGACGCCGAGTCTGGTCGAGCGCGCCGCCAGCGCCCTGGGATCGGATTGGCACGGCTCGCGGCTGGCCCTCCGGTTACTCGATGTCACCGCCGAGGACGGCACCGGCCTCAGTGAAACCATCGTCCGCGACATCGTCATTAACGAACAAGCCCGCAACTGGTATATCGAGGTCGGCGATCCGCCTCGCAGCTTCCGCGTGGACCTGGGTTACCTCACACCTTCGGGCCAATTCCATACGCTGCTGCGCTCGAATGTGGTTTCCACGCCCCGCGCCGGTCTGAGCGAACGCATTGACGAAGCCTGGGCCGATCTGCCCGAAAACTATGAGCGCATCCTCGCCATGTCGGCCGGCTTTCAGCCCGGCACCAGCAGCGAAGAAGTGCGTCGTCAGATTCTGGAACGGCTGCGTCGCCCCCTGGCCTCCCCGATGTTGGCCAGCATGGCTTCCGAAGCGTTGGCACGGCGTCGCGGACAGCGGGGATTCTGGTTCCAGGTCGAGGCCGAACTGATCGTCTATGGCGCTACGGAACCTGGCGCTAAAGTCACCTTGCAGGGCGAACCGGTGTCGCTTCGACCTGACGGCACCTTCACCGTGCGGCTGGCTCTGCCTAACGGTCGGCAAATCATCCCGGCCGTGGCCGTTTCCCCAGACGGTTTAGAAGAACGCACCATCGTCTTGGCCGTGGAACGCAGTACTCGCGCGCTTGAACCGGTTCTCCGCGAGGTGCTCGCGGAGGTCTAGCCCGCTCTCCCCGGCGTGTGCCGCTCGGCGAGCGAGCCGCAATGCTCGCCATGACGCTAAGGATGTTTTGCTCCGACTGGGCTCTGGCAGGAAAGCTTCTTCATGGACCGCCGCCAGTTTCTCAGTCTGCCCAACTTCGCTGAAGCCGCAGGGCACGGACTGGGGTTGATGAGCGAACTGGTCTCGGATACTTCCCCGCCCGTGGCCCCGGAATCGGCTTGGCTGCGGTTCCGCCATGGGGCGATGGCCACCACTTTTGAGTTGATTCTCCCCTTTGGCACGCCGGAAGCATTCCGTCTGGCCGAGGAGGTTTTCGCCTGTATAGACGCGCTCGAGGCTCAGTTGACGGTTTATCGGGACGACAGCGAGGTCAGTCAGCTCAATCGGCGCGCCGCCGACGAAGCGGTCGTGGTGGAAGAAAGTTTGTTTCGGTTACTGCAGCAGGCCCTGCACTGGTACCGCGAAACCGAAGGCGCGTTTGATTGTGCCGTGCATCCCCTCCTCGAATGTTGGGGTTTTTTCCGAGGCCCGCCGCGCATGCCCGATGCCTGCGAACGACAGCAGGCTTTAGCGCGAAGCGGCAGCCGATGGATTCTGCTGGATGAAGCGCAGCGCACGGTTCGCTTCCTGCGTCGCGGTGTCGCGGTGAATTTCGGCAGCATCGGGAAAGGCTACGCACTGGACTGCGCGGCCGCCATCCTGCGGCGGCACGGGGTCTGCGGTTTGCTTCATGGCGGACGGAGTTCCGTGTTAGCCGTGGGTCATCCGCCGGGTTTCCCGAAAGGCTGGTGTGTGGCCGTGCGCCATCCGCTCGACCCGACGCAACACCTGACGGAAGTTTATTTGCGCGACCAGGCCCTGGGCACCTCCGCCGCAACCTTCCGCTTTCTCGAATGGGCAGGGCGTCGGCTCGGACACATTCTCGATCCACGCACCGGTTGGCCAGCGGGCGGCCTGCTCAGCGCTTCTGCCCTGGCTCCTGCCGCGGCCCAGGCCGACGCTCTGGCTACTGCCTTTTTCGTCCTGGGTACGGAAAAGGTGCGCCACTTCTGCCAAACTCACCCCGACCTCGCTGCGATTCTGCTCCCGGAAGGGGCCACCAATCCGGTTTTCCTTGGTTGGCTGGAAAGGGCTTGCGGGGAACCTGGGTCGGTTAGTCTCGAAAGCCCGGTTCAGTCTCCGTAACTGACAAAAAAAAGCCCGCCGAGTGTCGCCACCCGACGGGCCTCGCGGAGGCAGGGACCACCGCAGTCAAGCCGACCTTAGTAGTGCGCCCGACTTTTCTCCGGCCGAGCCTTTCCAGCTCCAGCACGCAGTTCCCCCGTCTGGCGCACCATGTTATGTCTCAAGGGTTACTAGAGTTCCTTGATGAAGATATTACGAAACCATAGTGGCGAGCCGTGAATCTGCAGATGGATTGGCCCTTCCGTAGGGGCGGCCTTACCCCCCGGCTGAAACACTGCATTATCCACGACCTTCTTGCCGTTCAGATAAACCGTGACACGATCTCCCTTCACGATAATGTGAAAGGTGTTCCATTGACCCGGCGGATTATCGGCGACCACCAGAGGCACCTGGCCAGGAGAACCTTTCGGATTGTTCCACAGTCCTCCTGAACCTTCCTTGTTGTCCCAAATCTGCACCTGAGGCGCGCCGCGCAAGTAGATGCCCGAGTCTCCGCCTTTTTCGATCTTCCAATCTACGTACAACTCGAAATCGCGATAGTTCTTTTCGGTAACGAGGTTGGCCCCGCCCTTACCGACGTAATGAAGTACTCCGTTTTCGACTTTCCAGAATTCGGCCTGCTTGCCAGCATTGCGCCAGCCGCTCAAGTCCTTCCCATTGAAGAGCGGGGTGAAGCCGGGAGGCGGCTGTTTGATGCCCTCCTGGGCATGGGCCCACAGCAGCACTACCAGCGCCATGCTCATTCCCAGACCTTTGGTGATGCAGCGCATGTACATTCCTCCGTAGCAGCAACGGGACCTATGACCCACGGCTGGCCCTTCTGCTCAGCTGCGGGTAAGTTCAGGTGGGTGGGCTTGGATTGGCAGGGATTTCTCTCGGAGCCGAGCGAGTCCCAGGGCATTCGGCGCCTCGATGCTTCGGTCGAGTAACCTCATGCTTATTGTGCAAACTCCCGTGAAGATGGCAAGAAAAATTCTTTCCAGTGTTAATATTTCCTTCACGAGAAAACTGCTGGCGCTAGTCTTCCTCGACGCCTTTCACCGGCATTCCTCCAGCGATCATTGTTCTTATTCCATAGAAACCACTTGCGCGCGGCTGAGTTCTACCCGGACAAAGGGGCGCAGCCTGTCCAGGATTCGTGGGCCGATGCCTCGAACGCGCCGCAGGTCCTCGACCGACAGAAACGGCCCGCGCGTTTGGCGCTCGGCGATGATCCTGTCGGCCAGGACTGGACCGATGGCCGGCAGACTCATTAACTCCTCGCGGCTGGCTCTGTTGAGGTCAACTGGCTCGCTGGGTAGTTGGTTACGTCGGTGGGCGGACGCAGAGGCCCCAGCCTTCCGATTGGCGCCTGTGGACTCTTCGGCATAGGTATGAATTGGCTGCCTCTGAGGCGTCGGTACTGGCGTCTGAGCCGGTACCCTTTCCCCAACGATTGCTAGCTGTCTGCCGCCGCTCCCCTCGACCGGCAGCTGATCCGGTGTGGGTTGGCCGACCGGCCCGCCTTCGCCCGGCTCGACATACACCAGACCGCGGATTTTATCGAAGGTCTTAGCACCGATTCCCGGTACGCGGCGCAGCTCTTCCACCTGGCGAAACGGGCCGTGCTCCTGACGGTAGGCGACAATCCGCTGGGCCAGCGTCGGTCCAATGCCGGGCAGGGTGATCAGCGCATCGGTATCGGCGCGATTCAGATCAAGAAACGCACGCGACCCCGATGCCGACGGTGCCGCGCAGGGCGCCGTCGAAACCGACGGCGCGAGTTCGCTCGGAGGGGCTGGCTGGCGGT
>JANWVZ010000136.1 GCA_025056555.1 Gemmatales bacterium
ACCTTGAATCAGGCACTATTGGCGCGACAAAAGAAACAGCCCCTCCTGGGGGAATTAGTTGTTCTGCTCCGAGAAAGTCGCTTTGCCCTGGCGGACTGCTACTTTCACCTTGGCGAGTACGAGAAATCCGCCCAGATTTATGAAGCCCTCGGCCACGAATATGAGCGGCAACTAGCCGGGTTGCGGGCTTGGTTTGAAGCTCGGCGTTCCTATTTGGCTGCCGGTCGTTCTGAAGACGCTCTGCGTGCGATTGACCAGGCCAGCCGGGTGCTCCAGCATCTCCGCGAGGAAGATCTGGCCCCCACGCGTATGACCCGCCAACAATGGATACAATTTCTCGAAGAGGCTCGGCAGAACGTACGTTTGCCGGACCTGATGCCCTGAGCGCCAGTCCCGCCTTTCGTTTTAGCACAACGTCCATCAGAAACTCACCCCAGCAAACGTACCCCTATCAAGGCGACCAGGCGCCTTTTCGTCGTGAGGCTGGCCAGTTTGGCACGGAGGTAATGCCAATATTGATAGTACCGTCGAGTCAACAGAACGGGGAATGGCGTCGTCTGGACGTCGCGTATTCCCGCACAAAGATGGCTCGGGATACAGACCGGCTCTACGCCTACTTGTGGCGCACGGAGGGGGTCTCTGCACTCCTGATAGCCCAGTGAAAGCGCAAGGCACAGATTGGCGGCAATGCGTTCCCACTCTCAAACCCACTCCTGGTCATCCACGCAGCTCCAACGCTGGGACATGCCCTGAACCTTGGCGTAAGTCAGAAAAACAGATGAATGATAACACGATTGGCAAAAGGGGCTCTAGGGTCCGTCAACTGAACCTCGGCGTAAGTCCAAGAAACAGATCAAAGGGTGCAACGGGGTTCACACCCTTAGACGGACAACAGCACCTGCAACGTAGGGACGAAGATTTTTCTACCGCAATTATCTCCGGCACCTCGCATCACCCACTGCCGCCGGCGGAGTGATAGAGAGCTTCCAGGCGAGAACGATATTTGTCCAGCACGAACTGGCGACGCACTTTCAGGCTGACAGTAACTTCCTCGGCCTCAACGCTGAACGGGCGAGGCAAAAGGACAAATTGGCGGATTTGCTCCCAGGACGGTTGCTCTGCCAGTAGGCGATCCAACTCGGATCGGAAAAAATTCCGGATAGCATCATGCTCCACTAACGATTCACGGGACAACTTCGTCAGAGCGTGTTCCTCGGCCAATTGCTGCAGGGTTTGTTCCCGCGGCACGATAAGAGCCGTCAGGTAACTCCGGCCATCGCCGTAAACGACGGCTTGTTCGATATGTGGACTGCCAATGAGAAGGTTCTCCAACTCCGTAGGGACGACCTTCTTGCCATTGGAGAGCACCAGAAGGTCTTTCTTGCGCCCCGTAATTGTAAGGAATCCCTGATCATCAAGAAAACCGAGGTCGCCGGTGTGAAACCAGCCGTCCACCAGAGCTTGCTGCGTAGCCTCGGGATGACGCCAATATCCGGGCGTAACATTGGGGCCGCGTACCAGGACTTCCCCATCCTCGGCAATCCGAATTTCCACTCCAGGCACCGCCTGTCCGACTGTACCGAGCTTGTTGTGTTCCAGCCGATTGAAACTGACCACCGGCGAAGTTTCTGTGAGTCCATAACCTTGCAACAATGGCAGGCCAGCATCCCAGTAAGCTTGGGCTATGGCTGGGGCCAAGGGAGCACCTCCGGAGTTGAGCCGTTCGATGCGCGGACCGAAGATGCTGCGTAACCGGCGCCGTTGATGGTCCGCGTTGTCGTCCCGACAGGCATCCAGGATCTTCTCATAGACCCTTGGCACCGCGGCGAACGAGGTCGGTTGTACCTGCCGCAAATCCTCCACGATGCTGTCCACTGATTCCGCCAGCACCAACTGAAAGCCGCCAGCCAGGCTTAGGTAATAATCCACCAGGCGACCGTAAATGTGGCTGTATGGCAACCAGCTGAGCGTCACTGTCTGCGGACCGAGTTGGACAGATTCCAACATGGCCCAGGCATTGCTCAGCAGGTTTCCATGCGTAAGCATGACCCCTTTGCACTGGCCCGTTGTCCCGGAAGTGTACATGATGGTGGCCAGGGTATCACGCGAAAGGTCCGCTAAACGCTGTGCCAGTTCCGAGAAGTATTGCTGACGTTTTTGCCAGCCGCGGCTTAGAAAACTCGGCCAGGACTGAGCATGCGGAGAATCAGCAGCGAAACAGACCAGTTTCTTAGTCGGTGGCTGAGCAGCCCAATCGGCAAGCGCCTGCGCCATCGCTGGAGTGCTTACGAACACCAGTTGCACCTCGGCGTGGTTCATCTGCTGAATCACCTGCCGAGCCGGCAGGGGCGCGTGTGCTGGTACGGTTACTGCCCCAGCCGTAAGGATTCCCAGGTCAGCTAATATCCACTCGATGCGATTTTCCGACCACAAACCTACTCGTGCTCCTGGCGAGATTCCCTCCGACACCAAAGCTGCAGCCACGGCCAGCGCACGCTCCGCTAGCTCTTCCCACGAGTAGCCGTACCACCAGCCGTGCTTCTTCCATCGCACGGCAGGATGGTTGCCCAATCGTTCCGACTGGTACAAGAGCAATGCCGGTAAACTCGTGGGTGAACGCATTGTTGCGGCTCCTGCTGTAATGGCTAGTGCCCTTCCTCTCAGGTTCCCTGGCGTTCCCGGAGACGGAATTCCAGTTTCCAACGATGCTGCTTATTGCGGCCCAGACACCATAGTTCCAAGGTGCCAACAGGAGTCACATGGCTATGCAGACGTACAGGCACAATCGGACTGTGCAGATCAGACGCTTGGAGCGTGACCTCCAAAGAGTCCAGTTCCTGAAGTTCGTTTTCATCCCAGTCCTCGAGTACGGCCCCGATGGGGTCCTTGCGGCGAGTGCTGGAAGAGAAGAAACGAAAATAAACAGGCTGACCTACGATTAGCCCCAACTCCTGACCGGGGACATCCGCTTCCGTACCTTCTTCCATACCGAAAGGTGCGACGCAGACGGCCTTGACTGGCGGAGGCATACCGGGGACGGCCGGGAGATTGACCGCAACGCCAATGTAATAAGCGCGAGCGGTTCCACCGCGAATGCGGACACCGTGTCCCCGCCGCACCATGCCGTAACAGGCGGCACCGCGTGCCACGGCCAGATCCAGGTCCGTCCCGCTCAGGACGCGAACGGGAGGAGCCCCCTGAGCTTGTGCCCATTGCTGCAGCACCTCCACAAGTCGGTCAACCAGCGCCGTCGCTTTGAACACGCCTCCGTTAAATAGCACCGCGGTCGGGAACGCAGCCATCTTACCGCGCCCTTGCCTTTGCCTCTCCGCCAGTGCCGACTGATGCCGTCGAAGAAAACTCGCCAAGTGTCGAGTGATGGCTGCATCTGCAGCATACGGCAACCCCAATTCCTGCAGGCCAACAGTGCTCGCGGTCTTTGGCTCTGCAGAAAAATCTACAATAGGGAAGAAACCATCCAATAAGACCTGCTGCAGTTCTTCCTTGGTTAACTCGGTGGTCAGGGTTCCTCCGATGACCCGGCTGCCACGGCCAAGTATGGTTATCGGACAAGCCAATAATTGCGGGTCGGAAAAGAGCTTTTCCTTAGCCAAGCGGCAAGCTAGTGCCAATTGCCGCAATTGCCCGAAATCCAATTTGATCCCCTGGCGGTAAAACTTCTGTTGCAAACAATGGGCCAGGGCCAGATCCATGTTGTCCCCACCGAGCAGAATGTGGTCGCCCACTGCAATGCGTTCCAGGACGAGATTCCCCGCTTCCTCGCTGACAGCGATTAAAGTAAAGTCGGTCGTGCCACCTCCCACATCGCACACTAATACGACATCCCCCACTCGTACTTGCTTGCGCCAGTCGTGATGAGTGTGAATCCAGGAGTAAAAAGCAGCCTGCGGCTCCTCCAGCAAGGTGAGATGTTCGAGGCCAGCCGCGCGAGCGGCTTCGACCGTGAGCGCACAGGCAACCGCATCAAACGAAGCCGGAACTGTGAGCACAACCTCCTGAAGTTCCAGACGTTCGCCCGGAAAACGGGTCGCCTGCTGATAGTTCCAGGCTTCGACCAGGT
This sequence comes from Gemmatales bacterium, assembly GCA_025056555.1. GTDB lineage: Bacteria > Planctomycetota > Planctomycetia > Gemmatales > HRBIN36 > HRBIN36. The sequence goes on from JANWVZ010000136.1 coordinate 4,082, forward strand.
GTTGCAGGTAGCGCGTCGAGGCCTCCACGGGGGAAACCCGCCGGACTCCTTCTGGTGCTTGCCAAGGTAGAAAAGCCGCCCGGCGATCTATACCGGGATGAACCAGCCAAGATTTCGCGGAACTTACTAGCCGTGTCGGTACCAAGCCTCCCTGATGACGGGCGAATTCGCCCACCGCGTAGTCGCGCTGAGCATCCCAGGGGAGACGTAAACTACCGCTCGGCACTTCGTTCGGCTGGGGCAAGTATAAGAATGAAGGAAGCAGCTCGCGCTCCTCGACGACGCCGGGCTGAACCACCTGCGGTATGGCCAGTGTCTGCACCACAAACGTATCGCTCGACATTTCGCCCGTGGCATCCACCCAGGCAAGTGCGCAGTTAGTCGTGCCCAAATCTATACCAATGCTGAATCGGCTCATGCAATTTCCACCTCGGCCGGCATCAGCACCCACGGATCCTGCCCCTCGGCCAGGCTCGGCAAACGCACTTCACGCACGCGCCAACCTGGATGTTTCAATGTGCCGCGAAACGGCGGCTGGCCGCTCACCGCCCCCGTCAGACGGATTGCCGAGGGGTCAAAACCCGCGGCTATTTCGACCTGTTCTTCTTCCTTTTGGGGAAGGACTTTCTCCAGGACTAGCGTCTGCTCCAGCACTTTCCTGCACTTATCATGGATTTCGCGTACGGCAGCGCCGATTTGTTCGTTGCTGTATCCCTGAATCGGTTCCAGCAGGAAATCTACCAACCTTCCTTCGCGCTGCATTAGCGCCAATAAACGCACGGTATCCGGAGTCGGCCCCGTAGGTTTCGCTGCTGCTGACGGTCGCAAGCCCCTCAGACACCAACCCACCAGCATACCCACGACCAAACCCGCTACTCCCGCCGCCCATCCCATCCACCAGGATTCCATGTTCCTCCTCCGGCCTTGCTGAATTCTCGTATTTCCGCTCTCAGAAGCCCGTCATCTACCACACAAAAAGCCTACGCATCAGGGAGTTCGCTCTAGTGACACTTAATTTCAGCCATTGGCATTTTAAAGCCAAGCGAAAACATTCCGTGTTGATTTTCATCACAAACTACTCAGGCATAAGGGGTGGGCTTCTGGCGTTCATCCAACTCATTCATGCTGGCGAAGATTGCGTAATGAAAAAGTTCAGGCGGCCAGTCCGATCACCGCCTATTGCCTGGGTCTTATGCGACTTGGTCAGTGAACGTAATCTTCGTCACACGTCCCTAACCATCCCGCTGGCCCGTTCACTAAACAATAGAAAGTACCTTATGCGAAGTACAGAGGAGGAAAAAGCTAGTTTTCCTAATCTTACCGGAGACTTGAAAGACCTGCAGTTAGTCTACGGTCGCTTATGCAGATGCACAAAAAACCCCGGAGCAGTAGCGGTGAATCCTGAGAATTTACCCTGGGCGGTTACACCAACCGCGGATGCTCCGCGGCTTTTTCGACTTCCGACCACTACTGAATAAACAGGAATTCCTTAGTGTTGATTAGGGCCCAAATGATATCCTCATAGGCCTGCTTCTTGTTCTGGGGACCACGGCGTTCGATAGTTTGTAAGGCGACTTGGAGTTGATCCGGCGTTGGTCGGCGTCCGAGGGCTAGGAGGAACAATTCTTCCACTTTCTCCGCGTCGGGCCGCGGATCATTAGCAAGGCGGTCTGCGCGTCCGCCTGGTCGGCTCAACTTGTCTTGAATTTCTTGAGAGTTGAGCAGGTGTAACACTTGAGCCAGATTAGCCTCATTGACGCGCTCACATTCGCAGGCACTCAGGCGCTGTGGCCGACCAAAGACGTCGAGGAAATAACTCTGGAACGCTTCATCTGGCAGCATAATCGCGCGGCTGGCACCGTAACGGTCGTTCGGCATGCCCGGGAAAGTCGAAGGACTGCCCGTCACCAGCGACACCGCATCGAACAATACTTCGGCACTCATCCGCTTCGGATAATAGCGCGCATACGACTGTTTATCGTGCTTATTGAACTCATTGGGCACAGCGCTGAGTTGATACGTGCGGCTCTTGCAGATCGTGCGAACCAGGTGCTTCAGACTGTATCCGTGTTCGATGAAATCTCTTGCCAAGGCGTCGAGCAATTCTGGATTGGTCGGAGGATTGGTTTCGCGCATGTCGTCCAGCGGGTCAACGATACCTCGGCCGAAGAAATGCGCCCAATAACGGTTGACCACCGCTTTAGCAAAGAACGGATTTTTCGGGTCGGTCATCCAATCCACCAACTTAACGCGTGGGTCCTCACCGGGGCCACAAGTAACTGGATCCCCTTCAAGCGGTTTCATCACTGCGGGCTGATTGGTACGTTTATTGGTGACCGTACCTGAAGGACGATTAAAGATTGCTACTCGGGCTTGGTTCTGATTCTGAACCTGCGTGCCCAAACTAACCACATTCTTGCGGCCCACACGAGCATAAAACGCCGCCAAGCCCCAATAGTCGTCCTGGCTATATTTCTCGTAGGGATGGTGGTGGCATTGGGCGCAGTTGATACGGGTGCCGAGGAAAACCTGGGCTACGTCATCTACGAATTGTTCCGGCGTTTGAATCTCTGTGTACCAGAACACCGGCGGACTCTGGCGATCGTCCCCGACGGCACAAAGAATTTCCCGAACAAACTGGCTATAGGGCTTATCCTGCGCCAAAGAGTCTTTGATCCAGCTATGGAAGGCGAAAGTGCCCTGGGCCCGCTGCGGAACATTCCGCCGCTTGACCTTGAGAATATCCGCCCATTTCAGCGCGAAATAGTAGGCATAATCCTCGCTATCCACCAAGCGGTCCACGAGTTTGTCGCGTTTTTGAGGGTCTTTGTCTGCGACGAAGGCCCTTACCACTTCGACGGGTGGCAACGTGCCGGTGATGTCCAGATATGCACGGCGGATGAAAACTTCATCACTAGCCGGCTCAGAGGGCATTAGCCCTAGCTGCCGCCACTTGGCCAAAGTGTACTGGTCGACAATAGTCTTCGGCTCGAAAGTGTAGTTCGGTACGGGTAGGCCAAGCGGAATGGTGGCACGGAACACTGCAACATGACCCTGGTAACGAATCATGATCGCAGCCTCACCCGCCTGGCCCATCGTGGTTACCAGGCCGGTAAAGTCCACACTGGCCATCTCCACATCATTCGTTTCATATTGAGCGCGTCGCGTAACGTCTTCCACTGTGCCATCACCATAGTGGGCGTAAACGGCCAATTGTTGACGGTTATGGCGTGTAGTAACGCGACGCTCCGGGTACACCGAGATGCGAACGACCACTGGGTCTTTCGGATCGCCATACGGCGTACCCGCTACAATCCACCGCAGTATCATGTTGTACTCATCGGAACCTACCTCGAGCCGTTTCCCTCCGCCGTGTGGCAGTTGACCAGTGCCTTTGAGCAAGAGCAGACTTTTCTCAGGAGCGGCCAGGAACAAACGCCGACCGCGACTTTCCTTGACCAGTGTCATGTAATCCAATTCAGGTTCTGAGCCTAATAGGGAGAGGCGGAACCCGTTTTGACCGCTAATCTTACCGTGGCAGCCTCCAGAATTGCAGCCGTACTTCGTAAAAATCGGTACAATCTGGTTTCCAAAGTTGATGGGCAGATTTTCATGCACCTTTTCGGCGACCACCTGTACACGTGCTTGATGCGGACCGAAACTGGCAGTGATTTCAGCAGTGCCGTCCTGGACAGGTGTCACCGTCCCTGAAGATGAAACCTTTACTACGTTCTGCTGGTTCACAGTGTAATTAACGTCGCCAGTCAGGTCTTGCAATCGGCCATCGGTCAGCGTCGCCGTGACAATCAGTTGCGCGGCATCATGCCAGCCGCGCAGACGCACTTGGCTTGGATAAATCTCCAATTTGGCAACTTGTTCAGGTTTCGGTCGGTAACCAGCCGAGGTAGGGCCTGCGCTTGGCTCGGCAGCCCGTGATAAGTTAGCCGCGCTGAACATGATCATTACAGCCAACATCATCGGAAAGCGGTAGACGCTCCGCATGGTGGTTTCCCCCTTCTTGAAGTACCCATGGGTGGGTCAGCTCAACCAGAGCAGGCAGGTTATTGGGAATGGACCCCGAGCATTTTCGCGGTTGCAAACCGCTAAGTCTAGTTCAGCTCCCCCCAAATTACTTGCAATTAGACATCGTAAGATAGCCCGGTCTGACATTGATTCTAATCAGACCGGGCAGCTTGGTGATCAGCTTAGGCCAGTCAGCAGCATTCACGATGGTCTTGCGCAGGCTGGCAGACTAAGGACAGAATTGACGCTCACCCCAGCAATTCGGTAAGCACTTGCCGGTCGTCTAACAGGTGGACAGGTCGGCCAGCCCCATTGAGGAAGGTCATGCCGGGGTCAATGCCCATAGCGGTGTAGAAGGTGGCCAGCACCTGCGACACCGTGCAAGGCCGATCTTTCGGACGTTCACCGCGTTCCGTGCTGGAACCGATAACCTGCCCCATCTTCATGCCACCACCAGCGACCAGCGCGGACATCACCGGCGCCCAGTGATCGCGACCAGCGCTATTGTTGATCTTGGGCGTGCGGCCAAACTCACCCCACATCACTACCAGCACATCCTTATCCAAGCCGCGGTCGTATAAGTCTTGAATCAGGTTGGCCACACCTTTATCCACCTGAGGCAGCTGGCGTTTCAGTGTAGTAAAGTTATTGCTATGGGTGTCCCAACCACCAATGCTCAAGGTAACGCACCCCACGCCGACCTCGATCAGCCGCAGGGCCGTCAAGAACTGCTCCACTCCCTTATAACGGTCTCGGGTCGCCTGATCAGCAGTGCTCAGGTCCAGGGCGCGACGGACGTTTCCAGAAAGCACCATGTCAATCGCTTTTTGAGTAAATGCGTCCATACCCTCTGCGGTACCACTGGCATCAACTTCGCGACGCAGGCTGTCGAAACTGCTGAGCAAGGCCCGGCGATCTTCAAACCTTTCCAAAGAAACCGCACCCGGAAGTCGGAGATTCTGGAGTCCTGGTCCGCTGGGGGTAAACGGCCGATGGGCAATGCCCAGGAAGCCCGGCTCGGTACCCCGCGACATCCCCCGCAGGCTCACGAAGGGCGGCACCGGATTCTCCACCGTGCTCCGCAGCTTCGAGATCACCGCCCCAAAAGACGGATGATTCGTTACGCGGGAAATTCGCTCCGGGTAGCCGGTCATAACTAGCGAGTCAGAATGTTCATCCACACTGACAATGGAACGGATAATTGCCATTTTGTCCATCAACTTCGCTTGCAACGGGAAGTATTCACAAATCTCAATCCCAGCAACATTGGTCTTTATCGGCTTGAATTCGCCACGGAACTCGGCCGGAGCATTGGGCTTCAGGTCATAAGTGTCCATGTGAGACGGGCCGCCCGGCAGATAAATCATAATGGCAGCTTTGTTCGGCAAGCTGGTCTTGCCGGCTGACTTCGCGGCTGCGCGGAGCCGCAGCATGTCCGCTAAAGTCAGGCCCGCTCCGAAGGCGCCGATCTTGAGGAAATTCCGACGGGTAATGCCATCGCAGAACCGCTGAGCAGCACCCCAAATCGTCAACATGGGTTTGCCCCCCTTCTAGGTAGGATGGTTTGAGGCGGGATCGATCATCA
>JANWVZ010000137.1 GCA_025056555.1 Gemmatales bacterium
TGGCCGAACACGCGGAGCCGGCGTGCGAGGTGCTCCTGGCGCTGCTGGACAAGTACCGGGCCGCCGGCATCGAGGAGGTCGCCGATGCGCGCGTCTTCCGACTGCCGCCCTTTGACCAAATGGGCCAGGCGCCGGGCGTGGTGCGCCGCTTCGGCTCCACCGAACGCCTGCAGCAAAGCCTGCGCGAGCTGGAGCGGCGGATCTACATGTAGCACAACTCCGGCGGAGTTGTGCTACAATGGGCGCTGCGGGTGACGTTTCGCCCGCACCTGGAGGCAGCCGAAGCGGATAATGGGACAGACGATGTCCTTATGAATGTCCGTATAAATGTCCCGATGGACTGTAGCACAACTCCTGAGGAGTTGTGCCACAGTCGCCGACCCTGGAACTGGCATAGGCCAAATGGCCACACATGCGGAGACGCCAAGATGAACACGTTGCCCACTCAATTCACCACAACGCTGACCCTGGAGGAGATGGAAGCGCTGATCCGTCGCGTGGTCAGGGAAGCCGTACATGAAGAGTTCGAGCGCGTCCTCCGTCGCTTGCCCCTCGCCATCGGCGAGGACTGGTCGCATGAGGGTCCGGACGACTCTGAAGGCGATCGTGTCCTTTTGGCCGAGGCTTTGGCGGAACGAGAGCGCTACCGCACCGATCGCACCGGCTGGCAAAGCTGGGACGAGTTTAAGGCTGAACTGAAAGCAGCGGAGGCAGCCGGTGAGCTACCGGATTGAGATTTCGCCTTCAGCGCAGCGCGAGATCCGGCAACTGCCCGGCTATGTTCGAGCCCAGGCCATCCAGCTCATTGACGCATTGGGGCAGAATCCTCGGCCTGCGCGGGCCAGGGAGCTGCGAGAGCGCGAGAACATCTTTCGGATCTGGCTTGCCGGCCGCTGGCGGATCGTTTACGCTGTAGATGACAATCTAAAAATGGTGTTGATCTTGCGGGTTCGTCGCAAGGAGGACATAGACTACCCCAGCGTGTAATGCTCGGACAGGGCAGGTCTCACGCGCCACCGCCCGCCGCGACATTGCCGACCTGAAGGCACGCGGGCGGATCGAGTTCGTCGGTGCGCGCAAGACGGGGCATTATCAGCCGGTAGGCAAGTAATGAGGTTTTCCCGTGAACCCTGACCGCTTTCGCTATAGCACGTCCGGCCAGGTCATCCGGGTGGGGCAGGGCGAGGCCGCATACTGGGCCTTTGTGCCGGCGCCGCTGCCGCCCGACCTGCCCGCCGACTGGGAGCTGACTCGCGCCCTGTCCGCAGCCGACCGCGGCTTGAGCGAGCTGTCCGGCCTGGGGCGCACTATGCCCAATCCCCACCTGCTGATCGGGCCCTTCGTGCGCCGCGAGGCCGTGCTCTCCTCCCGCATCGAGGGCACCCAGGCCGGCATCGCCGACCTGTACGCCTACGAGGCGGGCCAACTGCCGTTGCCCGGCATCGAAGCGCCGCCCGCCGCGGACGTGCAAGAGGTGCTCAACTACGTCAACGCCCTGGAGTACGGCCTGAAGCGGCTGGAGACCCTGCCCGTCAGCCTGCGCCTGATGCGCGAGCTGCACGAGCGACTGTTGACCGGCGTGCGGGGCCACTACGCCACGCCGGGTGAGTTCCGCCGCTCGCAAAACTGGATCGGCCCGCCGGGGTGCACCCTGAACGAGGCGACCTATGTCCCGCCGCCGGTACCGCAGATGCACGAGGCGCTGGCCGCGCTGGAGACGTACCTGAACGACGACGACCGCTACCCGCCGCTCCTGCGCCTGGCGCTGGTGCACTACCAGTTCGAGGCCATCCATCCCTTCCTGGACGGCAACGGCCGCATCGGGCGTTTGCTCATTTCGCTGTTGCTGGTGCAGTGGGGGCTGTTGCCGCTGCCGCTGCTCTATCTGAGCGCCTACTTCTATCGCCAGCGCCAGGACTACTACGACTTGCTGTTGGCCGTCAGCGAGCGGGCCGCGTGGCGCGATTGGCTGCTCTTTTTCCTGCGCGGGGTGGCCGAACAGGCGGGAGATGCCGCTGCGCGCGCCAAGAGGCTGCAGGACCTGCAGCAGACGTGGCACGACCGCCTGGCCCGAGCGCGCTCTTCGGCGTTGCTGATGCGTCTGGTGGACGCTCTCTTCCACACGCCGATCTTGACCATACCGCGGGCAGCCCGTTTGCTCGATGTGACCTATCCCAGCGCACAGCGCAACATGGAGAAGCTTGTTGAGGCGGGCATCCTGCGGCTGCTCGGCGACGCAGGCCATAGCAAGACGTATGTGGCGCCTGAGATCATGGACGCCATCGGAGATCAGCCGATGCTCGGCCGGTGAATTATACTTTTCGGCCTAAAACTTTAATTCCGACGCACAGAATTAACGTTAAGTACAAAAGCACCCCATGCCCAACGCCCAAACCCGTGAAACCCTGGCCGCCGACATCTGGCGGGCCTGCGATATCCTCCGCCGCGACAACAACTGCGGCGGCGTCATGGAGTACGTGGAGCACCTGGCCTGGCTGCTCTTCCTGCGCTTCCTCGATGCTCAGGAGACCATCTGGGAGCAGGAGGCGGCCATCGAGGGCCGGCCCTACGCGCGCATCCTGGACGGCCAGCTGCGCTGGGACTACTGGGGCCGTCGCGACTGGGACGCCGGCGAGCTGATCGCCTTCGTCCACGGCACGCTGCTGCCCAGCCTGCAACGGCTGACGGGCGACCCCCTGCGCGACACCATCCGCTCCATCTTCTCGGAGCGCACGGTGGTGGTGGCGGCCTCCGGTTACAACCTGAAGGACGTGCTGGCGATCGTGGACGAGATTGACTTCACCAGCCAGGACGACATCTTCACCGTGGGCCAGGTGTACGAAGACCTGCTGCGCAAGCTGGGCAACGAGAACAAGATGGCCGGCGAGTTCTACACCCCCGGCCCGTGATCCGCTTCATCGTTGATCTGGTGGCGCCGCAGCTCGGCGAGACGGTGTACGACCCCGCGGCCGGGTCGGGTGGCTTCCTGACCCAGGCCTTCGAATACATGCGGGCGCGGCATCCCCATCGCACCGTGGCCCAGGACGAGCTGTTGCAGACGGGCACCTTCTTCGGCAACGAGAAGAAGGCCGTGCCGGCGCTGCTGGGGCTGATGAACCTGGCGCTGCACGGCATCACCGCGCCGCGCATCCGGCGGCGCAACACCCTGGAGGAGGAGGTGAAGTCCGCGCCGGCCGAGCGCTTCGACGTGGTGATCACCAACCCGCCCTTCGGCGGCACCGAGAACCGGCAGATCCAGGAGAACTTCCCGGTGCCCTCCAACGCCACCGAGCTGCTCTTCCTCCAGCACATCATGAAGAAGCTGAAGCCGCGCGACGCCGCGCGCTGCGGCATGGTCATGCCCGAAGGCACCCTCTTCCGCGGGGGCGCGTTCGCCGTGGTGAAGAAGGACCTGCTGGAGCAGTTCAACCTGCACACGGTGGTGAGCCTGCCGCCGGGCGCGTTTGCGCCCTACTCCGACGTGAAGACCGCGCTGCTCTTCTTCGAGCGGCCCGGCCCGACGCGTGAGACGTGGTACTACGAGCTGCCGCTGCCCGCCGGGCTGAAGAAATTCAGCAAGGGCAGCCCCATCGCCGACGAGCACTTCGCCGAGGCGCGGGCGCTGTGGGCCGCGTGGGACGCCTACCGCCGCGGCCGCGGCCCCCGGCCCGAGCCGACCGAACGGTCGTGGATCGTGCCCGCGGCCGAGATCGCCGCGCGCGGCTACGACCTGAGCGCGCGCAATCCCAACCGCCCTGCGGGCGAGACGCTGCGACCGGCCGTGGAGATCACCGCCGGCCTGCTGGAGCGCATCCGCGAGCTGCACGACATCGTGCAGGGCTTGCACGAGCAGCTGAGCAACGGCAATCGGGAGGAGGCGTAGCATGGAGCGCTGGCCGTTGCCGGAAGGGTGGGAGTGGCGAACACTGGCGGAGGTGTGCGAGATCAATCCGCGGCGTCCGGCCATTCAGCGTGACGACGATGCCCCGACTTCGTTCGTGCCGATGGCTGCCGTAGATGAGGTGGAGGGAAGATTGGTCGAAGTTCAAATTCGGCCCTATGGAGAGGTCAAGCGCGGCTACACTTACTTTGAAGAGAACGATGTGGTGTTTGCCAAGATCACGCCGTGTATGGAGAACGGCAAAGCTGCTATTGCCCAGGGCTTGTTGGATGGTTTTGGTTTTGGGACAACCGAATTTCATGTTCTCCGCCCTCGACCTGGGGTTCTCCCTGAATGGATCCACCGCTATGTCCGCCAGGTAAGTTTTCGAGCGGAAGCCAAAAAGCACTTCCGAGGGGCGGTAGGTCAACAGCGCGTTCCTCAAGAGTTCCTTGAGAGTTCCCTTATCCCCCTTCCCTACCCCGACGATCCGGCGCGTTCGCTGGAGACGCAGCGGCGGATCGTGGCGCGGCTGGATGCGCTGCTGGCGGAGGTGGCGGCGGCGCGGCGGCTACACGCGGAGATCGCGGCGGACACGGCGCGGGTGATGGAGGCGGTGCGAGACGAGGTGTTCTCCGAATTGGCCACGCGTGCGCCAAAGGCTCAGTTTTCAGAAATTGCTGACAGTCGGCTGGGTAAGATGCTCTCACAAGCCTCGAAAAGCGGCGTGTACTCCAGGCCGTATCTTCGCAACGCCAACGTTCTCTGGGATGAATTCAAACTAGACGATGTTTATGAGATGGATTTCCTTCCAGAGGAGCGAGAAGAGTTCTTGCTAAAGCCGGGCGATATTTTGATCTGTGAAGGTGGTGAAATTGGCCGTTGTGCTGTTTGGGAAGGTCAGATTGAAGAATGTTACTTTCAAAAGGCTCTGCATCGAGCACGCCTAAAGGACCCATGTTCATCCCCGCGTTATCTCATGCACTTTATAGCCTGGGCAGCCGAACACGGAGCCATTGCAGAGCTACGAACAGGTTCTGCCATCCCGCATCTCACTGGTGTCAAACTGAAGACATTGGAGGTCATCTGGCCAGAACCGAGAGTCCAGCATCAAGTGGTGGTAACATTGGACCAAATCAAGGCAGAAATCACCGAAATGCGAGTAAGTGAGTCAGAAAATGCGCTGCTACTCGATCAAATCGAACAATCCATCCTGTTCCAAGGCTTCCGTGGCGAGTTGCTGTGAAGTGGAGGATCCACGAGGTTAAGGGGCTAGCCAGATGAGCTCTTGCTATCATAGGAGGAGTGTGCGATCATGAGAAATTCCTTCCGCTTCATGACCATTTCATGGAAGCACGTTCTGCGAGCGATTTCTGTTTTCATGTTGGTTGTCTCAATAGTCTGGGCGGTTGTCCAACCTGGTTTTGAGCCGATCTTGACTACGCTGGGCGCTATTAGTACTTTTATTGTTTCCTTTTTTGTCGAGAATAGTAAAAGAAAAGAACCTATAACCTCAAATGTTGTGCTCTATGAGCCCGAATGCGGTGACAGGAAAATTGATTTGGCCGAGCAGAGACTTCGAGTCTCAGCCGCATTTGGTAGCTACTTCACAAGCTTGCTAGAAACCGAGGAGAGCTATGTTTCCCTGCCTGGGCAAATCAACTGTCCCTCTCCGCGCGGCCAGGAATCGCTACCACCAATCCAGCGTATGTTTTGGGCACTACGCGACCCAAGGGGTGCGCGAGTAGTGATAATCGCTGCCGAAGGAGGGATGGGGAAAAGCACTTTAGCCGCCAAGATTGTGCGTTGTCTGTACGAACGAGAGGCTGTAGATATGATCCTTGGAGATAGCGCAAAGAGCAAACACGCCGATCCAGTGTCAGGTCAAATCCTTGATCATACCCCTGGTTTTACAACGGCGGCCGGTCTTTGTCAGAGGTTGTGCTCACAACTGGGGCTCCCATTTGAGAGTGAGGAGCAGGCTTTACGAGATATTCGAGGACGTCTGATCGGACGTCATGCAATCATTGTGGTTGATAATTTGGAGACAGTTTTGCATAACGACCCAATCCTAAGGATACTTTCCAGCCTTTCCAATCGGGAGGTCAGGTCTCTTGTAACCACACGCAAGGTTTCTCATTGGCCTACATTGTCCACTCCGCATCTGCTGGTTACTCTCAATCCCTTGAAGAGTCACGATGCTGTGATCGAGTTCTTGCGTTGGCATATAGACCGATATCAAGGTACTCATCCGCGTCTATCGAATCTCGTAGCTGATATACAGAATAGGAGTCACTTGGAATGGTTGATTGAGCGCAGCGGTGGTATTCCGCTACTTTTGCAATTATTGATTAGCAATGTAGCAAGATCGTCTTGGGTAGAAATGCGAAGACTGCCGAGCTTGTTCGGTGATAGTCTGCTTGCGTATCTCTATGAGGCCCACTGGCAAGAACTGGAAGGACTTGACTCTACGGGTATCTTAGCACGCGAAATCTTATTGTGGATTAACCAACAGCAATTCGAGAATCGCAAGATCACCTACAAAAGATTAAGTGCTTGGATACAGAACAGGTACAGCGAATTAGAACTAAGAGAAGCCTTGACCGAATTATACAGCCGTTTCTTGGTGATTAATCGTGACCCTAATGGTGGAAACTTTGCGATTGTTCCTAGCCTGTCTGAATTTCTGTCGAGACATGAGCGAGGTTTGACAAAATGATATCGGAGATAGACTGGAAAGCGTTGCAGGCTTTAGCACAACGTGCCACTCAAAGTGGTGAACACCCAGGTGCCATCTCTAGCTCGGAGTGGGAGAAGCTGGAACGCGCTCTTGACTCTCTGGTAGCCGCTCATGATTGGGAAGCCGTGATTAATCTGCGGCGGATGTTTAGAGATCTCTTGGCGCGCGATAGCGCATGGGGGATTCCTGCTGTGCAGAGGCTCGACCAGGAAGCAATTCGGGCGGCTCGAGAATTGGACAACCAGGCCGAACTAGCCCATCTTTTGGGAGCGTTGGGACACAACTTACATCGCCAAGGCTTCCACAAGAAGGCAATTATAGCATTCGAAGAGTCAGCTAGGAGTTATCAAGCGAGTGGGGACTCGTTCGGTGCACTGAAAAGCACCTTCATGACATCGCTGTGTTACCGTGCGCTGAACGACCGTAAGCGTGCACGCGCCATCGTCGAGGATGTTTTGCGGCAAGTAGAACCGAATAATCCTTGGCGTGGTAATCCACTACAAGTATTGGCATGGTTAACTCAAGATGACGGTGACTTACCGACCACGGAAAAATTATTGCGCGAAGCTCTCGCGCTGCACGAAAAGAGCCCTGGCTCGGATATCTTGGTGGCCGGAACTTTAGCAGACTTGGCCGAGGTTGTAGGATTGCAAGGGAGAACGAACGAAGCTACTGAGCTTTTTCAACGTAGCCTAAACCTGCTAAACCTACACAGCGGACAATATGACAGGCAAGAAGCACGCACCAGACTGAAATATGCTGAGCTTCTAATGAGACAAGGGCAGCATGAAGATGCCTTATCGCTGCTGAATACGGCAGATGATCGGATTAGCGCCTACGGACATTATTACGACTTAATGTGGCGCATTGAGCTGACCCGCACATTTATTTACCTAAAAAAGAGACACGTTAGGCAAGCCTTACAGAAGTATCGACTTGTCTTGCGATATCGGCGTATTCTTCGACTGTCAAATTGGGTATTAGCGAAACAACTAATCAAGCGGCTCTGGATGGGCACAGGACTACCAAGGTAGCATTCACAAATCCACCGTAACAAGTTCGATTTGCTCACGGCCAAGCGAGTATCCTACTCGAAACTCGATGAACTGGAACAAGCCATCCTGGCCCAGGCCTTCCGCGGCGAGCTGTGAGGACGAGCCAAGTCGCAAGCCCTCTTCGCCGCACCAAAGCAAATGACCGCCCATGCGTTTTGCGCACTGTTCCCTATCCGCTATTCGCGGTATAATGACAGCAGTCTCACTTGCGAGGAGAAGCAAGCGGTCATGATCCTGTATGTGCAAGGCAACCTTTTTCAGTCGCCCGCCCAGACGCTGGTCAACACCGTCAACACGGTCGGCGTAATGGGCAAAGGGGTCGCGCTGGAGTTCAAGCGGCTCTTTCCGGACATGTACGCCCAGTATCGCGACCTCTGCGAGCGCGGCCAGTTCAAGGTAGGACAGCTGTGGCTGTACAAAAGCCCGCAGAAGTGGGTGCTCAACTTCCCCACCAAGGAGCACTGGCGCCAGCCCTCGCGAGTGGAGTACGTCGAAGCCGGCTTGCGCAAGTTCGTAGAGGTGTACAGCGAGTGGGGTATCCACAGCATCGCCTTCCCGCCCCTGGGCTGTGGCAACGGCCAACTGGACTTCGAGACGCAGGTCAGGCCGCTGATGGAGCGGTACTTGCGGAACCTGCCGATTGACGTGTTCATCTATCCCCACCTCAAGAAGTCCTTCGTTGAGCACCTGGATGAACGATCGGATCTACCTGCGCTTCTCCCCGGATACGAAGGCGCCGGGACCGTTTCATCTCAGGGTCGAAATCAACGCCGGGCGAACTCTCCTGCATGAGCGGTCCGATTTTCGTCTGCCGCCGTACGATTACAGCTTGTCCTTGCCTGGCTCGTTCCTGACTTACACGGTCCGCATCACGTTGGACGACCACCTCGTCTATGCCAACGCGTTCGTTGACGTCGGCCTGCCGTTATAAAGGCGATACTTTGGGCTGCCTTTATCGCCACGTTGGGGAGAGGCGTCGGGCCAAGGTGCAAACGCTCAGTCAGGCGACGAGAATAGGCCTCCCTGGCGTCGGAGCGGTAGACAGCACAATCGAAGACGATATGCGCGCCGGGCAGAACTATCCGCCGTGACCTACGTCAACGCTGACCGGCCACAGCATCACTGACGATAACTCGTCCTGCGATGATTGCCGATTTAGCAATTATCGCAGCATAATCTCCATGAACGGTTACGTACAATCGCAAGGCATCCGCCTGCTCGAGGCAGCAGTACAGGAGTCGGGGCCCCTCTTCACCCGCGAGGCCCTGGAACCCATCGCAGAACGGCAAGGGCTGTCCAGGGACACCTTGTCAAGCTGCTCAGTCGGTTGAACGCTTCGGGGCAGATCGCCATCCTCGAGCGCGGCGTCTATGCCGTGCGGTCGCCGCTCTATGCTGAGGAGATACAACAACGACATGAACCGCTGGGACTTGGCGTCTACAAGCCTAGCGATGGGTGTCACGAACGACCCGCACGAGTAGTTCGCCACCGGCGCTGAAGAGGTTGACGCCGCCCTCCCAGGCGCCCGGCGCGGCGGGCGGAAGGCGTGTCCGCCGGGATGGCGTTGTCGGTAAACTCCTTCCCGCCGATGGTTGCGACCTGATGGACATAGCCCTTTGCGATCAACCATGAAAATCCTAACTTGACTTTTGGATTTTCATGGATATACTCCGACCATGCTCGTTCCCAGACCGCGTGTCCTCGACCAGATCAACCGCCTGTGGGCGATCCATCCCATCGTCGCCTTGCTCGGCCCGCGGCAGTGCGGCAAGACCACCGTCGCCCGCATGCTGGCCGGCGAGGACCCGGTGGCGTACTTCGACCTGGAAAACCCCGTGGATGCCCGGCGGCTGTCGGCGCCGCTGACCGTCCTCAGCGGGCTGTCAGGCCTGGTCATCCTTGACGAGGTGCAGCGTCAACCCGACCTCTTCACCCTGTTGCGGGTGTT
>JANWVZ010000138.1 GCA_025056555.1 Gemmatales bacterium
ATCAGTTCCAAGAGTTCGCGGTCAGCAGGACGAACCACCTGTTCGTCAAAAGCGGTGCAGTCCGCTCACCGCTCTCAGCGAAAGACGACGAAAATGGGCTTGCCTGTTTGTTGGGCCACAAGGCGGGCTTGAGGGTAGTCGTTCAGCCAGGTGAGCGAGGGTTCATAAGTAGCTGGTTTATTTTTCCTTGGTTTGGCAGGCTTCCGCCCAGGTTTGTCGGCCGGTTTCGTAGCAGTCTGCGAGCTGAGATCTGCCTCAGCCAAACGGGTTGCCTCAGGACGAGTCGGTGAAGGCGCAGAAACTGGCGAGTTCGACAAATCCTGTGCTACTGAAGGGACACTTGAATGGTGCGGTTGACCGCAACCCATTATCAGCATCAGCGAAAGCGCGAAGAACCCGTATTTTCGGCTAGCGTTGGGAATCATGATTCCGAGCCCTTCTGATCCCGTGGCATAAGGACGCACAGTTCCATATTTTAGACACGTCAATCCGACATACGTTTCGCGGTCGGGAAAGATTCTGGCCAGAGGCAAGGCGACCCTATAAAGTAACGGCCAATTGATACGCCCGTTGGCGTGTTACCGGATCCTCTCGATCAGACCAAAACTTGTCCTTGGCTTGAAGCTGCCAGACTAACCGAAACAATTGACCCCGAATATCAACTAACTAAACTTTCGAGGGCGTATACCTTCGGGTCAAAGAGACACAAAGAAGTGGCGCCTCCAGAATGACAGGGCTGCAGACCAATTCAGGCGCCGAACACTGGGAAGGAAGCCGTGAGCATCCAATTGATCATCCTACTGATAGCCGCGATTGTCCTGGTGACTTTCGTCGCGCTGTCCGCGATATTTTTCATTTGGCTGGAACGGAAGGTCGCGGGCCGGATTCAAGACCGACTGGGACCGACACGCACTGGCGGTAAGTTTGGATGGCTGCAAACGATAGCTGACGGGGTCAAACTCCTGGCCAAGGAAGACGTTATCCCCGCGAACGCCGATCAGTTTTTGTTCCGTCTGGGGCCGTATCTGGCATTTACGGGGTCTTTCCTGGCGTATTTGGCGTTACCGTTCAGCCGGGATGTCGTGGCCCTGCAAATGAACATTGCGCTGTTTTTCATGCTGGCGGTGATGGCCACCGAAGTGTTCGGCGTGATCCTGGCCGGGTACGGTTCCGGGAGCAAGTGGGCGTTGTTCGGCGGCATGCGGGAAGCCGCGCAAGTGGTCAGTTACGAGGTGCCGATGGCCTTGTGCGTGCTTATCCCCGTGCTCACGGCAGGCACCTTGAATCTCAACGTCATTTCGCAGCAGCAGGCAGGACTCTTTTGGAACTGGTACATCTTCCATAATCCGTTTACTTTCCTGGCGTTCTGGACGTATTTCACCTGCGCGACCGCCAGCTGCAAGCGGGCTCCCTTCGACTTGGCCGAGGCCGAAAGCGAGTTGGTCGCCGGCTTTCATACCGAATATAGCGGCCTGCGGTGGTCGTTTTTCTTCATGGCCGAGTATGGCTCGATGTTTGCGGTGAGTGGCATCGCCACCATGTTGTTCCTGGGCGGCTGGCACACCGGTGTGATTCCTGCCACGGTCAGCGAGTGGATGTACCAAAATCTCTGGCCGGTGTATGTTGTAGTAAGCGTGCTCGTCTTTATCGCTAAGTGCTGGATTCTGGTGTTCATCATGATGTGGGTGCGCTGGACGTTACCGCGGTTGCGAATCGATCAGGTGATGACCACATGTTTGAAGTATTTGCTCCCCATCGCGTGCGTGTTGCTCTTAGGAGCCAGCTTACTCCCCCTCGTTTGGCACAGTGTATTTCCCGGGTGGGTGAAGCTGCCGTTCCGCAACCCGCCTGCTTATCCCGCCGCACCTCGCTGAACCGAAGGTCGTGGATTACCGCCATGCCTGGCAGCAACCTTTGCTAACCTCTTCCGAGGGCTTGAGCGCCATGAGCGTGGGCGACATTTTATTCTGGATCGTCGGCCTGACGACTGCACTGTGTGCGGTCATGGTGGTGGTAACGCAACACATTGTGCGCTGCGCTATCTGGCTGCTGTTTACTTTAGCCGGCACGGCAGGATTATTCTTCTTGCTCGGTCTGGATTTCCTCGGGGCCACACAACTGTTTGTCTACGTCGGCGGCACATTGGTCCTGGTTATATTCGGGGTGATGCTCACAGCGACGGGGCCGTTCATCCAGCTGCGCGCAGGCGCAGGAGAATGGGCGATTGCCATTATTGTAGGATTGTTGCTTTATGGCCTGATCGCGCTGAGTTGGCTCTTTGCCGACTGGTCGAAACTGCCGGGGTCGGCTCTGCCAGATGATCCTCGTCGGATGTATCATACGGAACAACTGGGGCGAGCGTTGTTGGGCGATACCTCGGTCCAACCGTCGTCGGTGTTGCCAGGCGTTTCTGGGAGTCGAGCAGCGGCTGACAAAGCCAGCGGCAAATTGCCGGAACCGCCGAAGCGGCAGGCCTCGGCCTTTTTACTGCCGTTTGAAATTGTTTCGGTGCATTTGCTGGTGGTGCTCATTGGGGCTGCGTACCTGGCACGGGCCAAACGGAAGCGAGTCGTAATGGCCCCGCGGGAATCGCTCTAGAGACGGCATGGCGCAGAGCGCGAGGAGCCAGTCATGGGCAATGTCGGCTTGACGCAATATCTGCTTATCGGGGCGGTGCTTTTTGTCAGTGGTGTGGTGTGCATGGCGATCAAACGAAACGCCATCGGTGTGTTGATGGGCGTGGAACTGGTGCTCAACGGGGCTACGGTCAATTTCGCAGCTTTCGCTCGGTTCCATGAAGCGTTCCGTGTGGAGGGGCAGATCTTTGCGTTGTTCACCATTGTGTTGGCGGCTGCGGAAGCGGCCATCGCCCTGGCCATTGTGCTCAACTTTTACAACAACTATCTCACCGTGGACGTGGACTCGGCGGAAGAACTGAAAGGATAGTCGGCTATGCTGGAAAATCCAGGCTGGCTTTTCGTCGGAGCGACCTTGCTGCCGCTGGCCTCGTTCCTGGTCTTATTCATCGGAGGGAAGCATTGGGGCCGAGCGGCGGGCTGGATCGCTACCGCGGCCATTGGCGCTGCCTTTGTCCTGAGCCTCATCGGGGCTGCGCTGTATTTGCCTTATAGCGGCTTATTCGCGCATCATCACCACGACCATCACCACGTGGCCGGTCATGAAAAGCACCCCCATCATCACGGCCAGGCTCAGAAGAGCAGTCATGAGCACAGCCATGAGCACGTTACCTTGGCTCAACGCGAGCCTGGAGTTCCCCCATGGCAGGCGGGACTGATCTGGGCAAGAGTAAGCACCGGCGGACCAGGCCAAGCGACCGCGCTGCGCCTGGGCTTCTATGTGGACGGTCTGACCGTCGCCATGTTTGTGATGATTACGTTAGTGGCCACGTTGATTCATATTTTTTCCACCGGTTATATGGCTGAAGAGCTACAAGTTGAGGTGCACGATCATCAGTCCCACGTGGTTCGTGCGGGGCGTTATCCGCGGTTCTTTACGTACATGTCGCTCTTCTGCTTCTCCATGCTCAATCTGGTGCTGGCTGACAACCTGTTCCAGATTTTCATCAGTTGGGAACTCGTGGGCATTTGCTCGTATTTGTTGATCGGTTACTACTACGAACGGCGCTCAGCCTCGAATGCCGCGAATAAGGCGTTCATCACCAACCGTGTGGGCGATGCTGGGTTCATCATCGGTGCTGCGATACTTTGGACCTACTGCGGGACACTGACGCTTCACGACACCGTACGCGAACAGAAAAACGCCGAGGGGCAATTAGTCCGCGTGGTCGAGCCAGGTTTGTTCAGCCGACTGCGCATGCCGGCCACGGACTCACACGGCACACCATTACCAGGTCAGTTGGACGAATACATCGGCAACTTTGCCCGCGTCGAGCCGATACTTGCTCGTGGTTCAAGCGACGCCGTAACCCGTTACCGATTCTCGTCGAGCGGTCCCTATGTGTTGCTGTTTACTACGGATCATTTCCATGGCGAAGACTTGGTACTCGACGACGGAATCTCCGCGAGCACGTCGCCGTCGGCCACCGGACTCAGCGTCATGCCTTACTGGGCCCTGGTGCTGGCAGGTGTCGGCGTGTTCTTAGGCTGCGTTGGGAAATCGGCGCAATTTCCCCTACATGTTTGGTTGCCCGATGCGATGGAAGGTCCGACTCCCGTCAGTGCCCTAATCCATGCTGCCACGATGGTCGCCGCAGGCGTTTATCTGGTCGGCCGCGCTTTTCCGATGTTCACGCCCGAGGTTTTGCTGCTCATCGCTTATGTGGGGGCCATCACGCTATTCGTTGCGGCCACAATCGCGCTTGTGCAGACCGACATCAAAAAGGTGTTAGCTTATTCGACCGTAAGCCAACTAGGTTTCATGATGCTGGCGCTAGGCGTTGGCGGGTGGATCGCCGGTTTGTTCCACCTGCTGACCCATGCTTTCTTCAAGGCGCTCCTATTCCTCGGCTCGGGCAGTGTGATCCACGGCTGTCATCACGAGCAGGACATGATGAAAATGGGCGGGCTCTATGACAAGATGAAAATCACCGCACTGACCATGCTTGTGGGGGTGTTGGCCATCGCGGGTGCCCCGTTGTTCAGCGGCTGGTACAGCAAAGACGCGATCATGGTGAGCGCCCTGGCGTTCGTGGTGCATTATCCGCAGCATATGCTGCTTTTCCTGTTACCGCTGATCACGGTAGCCATGACCGCGTTTTATATGTTCCGCCTATGGTACTTGACGTTTACCGGCGAACCCCGCGATGAGCACGTGTACGAACACGCCCATGAGTCGCCCGCGGTCATGACTGTGCCGCTCATTGTACTCGCGTTTTTCAGCGTTACCGTGGCCTGGGGCTGGCCGCCCTGGGATGCGCACGCCAGTGCCCTGGAACATTATCTTGACCACGAAATGCCGATCTACCTTCATCCTGACCCCGACAATCGGCAGGTGGACAAATTCCTCGCGCCGGTGCGCAAATACGCCGAGCAACCCGAAGCCTTCCCCAACGTGCAACTACCCGAACCTCATGCCTTAGCTGGGCTATTGGCGCTGCTCTCCGCGGGTATCGGTTTCCTCTTGGCCACAACGATCTATTATTGGGGTTACCTCGATCCCGAAGGCACGCGCCAGCAATTTGCCAGGGTCTATGACTTCCTTTGGGAAAAGTGGCATTTTGACGAACTTTATCGCTGGATAGCCGTTCGGCCTGCGCTGGTTCTGGCACGGGTCTGCCGATGGTTCGACCTGAACGTGATAGATGGATTGGTGGACGGCAGCGCTCGCGCCACCGTCCGCGTGTCGCAATGGGATGGCAAATTCGACCTCGGTATCATTGATGGTCTTGTGAACCTCACTGCCGACGTCATCTACGCTGTCGGGGCTTGGCTCCGCAACGTGCAAACAGGATTTCTCCGCAATTACGTCCTCTTCCTCGCCCTGGCCGCGGTCGGCATTTTCGCCCTCGTCTCTTACATTCTGGCCCTGGTCGGATAACTTGACCTCCCGGTGAGAGCCATTGCTGACACAATCGACCACGCACCGAGTTCCACCGAACTCGACTGACGAAATCGCCCATAGCTAAGGAAAGGAAGCTATGCCCTACGAAGCCGCACGCTTCTTTGAATATGACCTGTGGCTGATGAGCGGTATCATTTTCCTGCCCTCGCTGTTTGCGCTGATCCTACTCTTCATTCCCAAAGGGTTGGAAAATTGGATGCGTGTCACGGCGTTTGCAGGCACTGTACTCACGTTGCTGCTCAGCGTGTTTCTCCTGGTGGACTGGTATCGCTTGTTAGACACTTACCGTTACAGCGGTCAGGATGGGCATACGTTGGCCGCTCGTGCTGACCAAGCCCGCATTCAAGAGGCGGCACGCGGCCACCTGGATAACGATCTGATTGCGCGCCGGCCTTGGATCGGGCGATTCAACATTGATTACTTCCTCGGCGCCGACGGTATAAGTGTCCCGTTGGTCGTGCTTACCGCCCTGATCTGCGTGCTGGCTATCGGCGCCAGCTGGAACATCGAAAACGCTGTGCGGGGATACCTCATCCTGTTCCTGATTCTCGAAACGGGCATGATGGGCACATTTCTAGCCCTCGATTTCTTCCTATTTTACGTTTTCTGGGAAGTGATGCTGCTGCCAATGTATTTCCTCATCGGTCTCTGGGGGGGACCCCGCCGTGAATATGCCGCTATCAAGTTCTTCCTGTATACGCTGTTTGGAAGCGTGCTTATCCTCATCGCCATGATCGCTTTCTACTTCGCCGACGTGACACCGTTACGCGATTGGTTGGTGTTACGCAGCACTAGTACGGGCAGTGCCGAACTACGTCGCGAAAGACAGGCCGTCGAACAAGCCGTGCACCAGCGTCAGGCCCGAGGTGAAAAAACCCTCAACACCTTCGACATCCTACTACTTCATAAAGTGGGCCGCGAATCGGCTTACCTGGAAGCGCTGCATCAACAGGCCGAGACCCAATACGAACAAGCGCTGGCTAGCCGCGACGCTCAGCGGATCGAACAGGCCCGCCAGCAACGCAATGAAGCTCTGCGGAATAAACTCAACTTTCAAATCTTTTCGCCGAATTTCCAAATCATTATGTTCGTGTTGCTCTTCATCGGCTTCGCGATCAAGTTGCCGATGGTACCGTTCCACACCTGGCTGCCGGACGCGCACGTCGAAGCACCCACGCCCATCAGCATGATCCTGGCAGGTATCCTGCTCAAAATGGGGGGTTACGGTTTCCTGCGTATTGCCTATCCCATTTGTCCCTGGGCCGCCTATGTCTTGGCTTGGTGGATAGCGTTATTTGGTGTCATCAGCATCGTGTACGGCGCGTTCGCGGCCATGGCCCAAACCGACTTCAAGAAGCTCGTCGCTTACAGCTCGATCAGCCATATGGGCTACGTGCAACTCGGCATCGCCATCTGGACGAGCATCGAGCGCTCCCAGTTCTGGAACTGGGGCATGAATGGAGCAATGTTCCAAATGCTGGCCCACGGACTGAGTTCCCCGGGTATGTTCTTCATGGTCGGTGTAATCTACGACCGTCTGCATCATCGCGACCTTGACCGCATGGGCGGATTAGCCAACGCGATGCCGCTCTACGCGGGCTTGAGTGCCATCATCTTCTTCGCCGCCATGGGATTACCAGGATTATGCGGATTCCCTGGTGAATTCTTCACCGTGCTCGGCACCTGGAACTTCACACCGCCGGGCTACGAATGGGCAGGAAAAGTGTTTGCCATCCTGGCCGCGGCCACCGTCGTTATCACCGCAGGCTACATCCTCTGGACCGTGCAACGGGTCTATCTCGGCCATCGGCCCCCGAGTCCCGATCTTCCTGAAATAACTTTCCGCGAATTTCTCTGTGCCTTGCCCCTTGTGGTACTGGCCATCTTACTGGGGGTTTGGCCCCGCGCCGTGCTCGACTGGGTCGAACCGAGCCTCGCCGCCTTGCTCCGCGACCTCGCCAGCATCCACGGTGGCTAGCCCCATACTGATTACTCTGCCTCACAAACCAACGCCCCACCTCGCGGGGAGGTGAACGGCGAAATTGGTGGAATCTTCAGAGTGGTGTCATAGAGGAGGGCACCCATGAGCAAGCTTCGCTGGGTTCTTGTGGCCGCTATCGGGATCGTTTGCCTGGTCTTGGGAGCGGGGGTCGCTCAGGAAAAACCGATGGGCCGACTTCCCCCCGGTTTCGGTAAACTCGGTTTGAGCGATGAACAGAAACAAAAGATTTACAAAATCCAAGCGGACTATGAAGCCAAGATTCAGGCCCTTCGCGCCCAAATCAAGAAGCTCGAAGAAGAAGAACGGGTTCAGGTATTCAATGTGCTCACGCCGCAACAAAAGGAATTGTATCTGAAACTTCGCGGTATTCCCGAAGCTAAGCCGAGCGACTCCAAACCGGAAAAATGACCGGAGCTTTGTTTCCGCAAGCTTTGGGGGCGCGATAAGCGCAGTATTTTTCTTCTCCGCGCCTGCAATCGAGAATAGCTAGAATCTGGCGCCCCCTGGAGATTCTTTTCTCTTAGGTTGGAGTTGCGTGCTGCCATCATCAACAGCAAGTTTAGAACTCGACCTCGCGAGGCAAATAAGCCGATTTGCAAATTCGCGTCCCAATCTCACGAGACTTCTATACACGTGGGCGCTTTTCTTAATTTAGGGAGCTTGCTGTTCTCCTCTAACTATACTCATCACCACGAAGCGTAATCAGTAGCGCCAACCTACCCTGCGCTCGGTCTGTTGTAAATGCCTATATTTGTTCAATACTTCTCTCTCAGGCTCTCTGCGACAACTTACATGTAACCTAGAGCGCCCCCCTTAGGTTATGCTTAGATTCGCGAGATAATGTCGTCTGCCGCTCCCCTAACTATCACGGAGCGCCTGAGTTATGTTCCGCGAGAATCAGTTGCCTAAGAACTGCACTGGCCTTTAAGGTAGTGAGGCTCGAAATCATCACGGGTTACCGACCTCCGGTGTCAGGCATCTGATAAAGCGTATCTCAGCCAGTCGCGTGAAGATCGAACACTCAAGTGTTGCTTACTCCCCAATGTGGCTTCCCGAACCTGAAGGATGAGTTGTTGCCGAGAACTTTGACGCCTCAGATAATCGTATTGTCTGCTTAAGGTATATTTCGCCTTCCCGTTACTCTAAGACCCCGCCATCAGGAAGCCTACCAACAAGCGTATCAGTACTGGCTGGACAACCCTGATGATGAAGGGGCGTATCATGCTTATCTGCAGGCTCAACAGAATTTAGAGAATGCGGTTGCGTATGCTATGCGACGCAACAGCGTGACGAAGCGTACGCATTGGCGGCCCAACGGCGTCAGGCTCGGCTGGATAACCCCGGGGAAGACGAAGCATATAGCGCCGCGGTCAACGCCGCATATGGGGCGTACTATGCAGCAAGCGAGCAAGCGCAAGAAGCTTGGCAGCAAGCCGAGCAAGCCGCCTTTAGCCAGTGGCGATCCACACTCCATGCAAGTTTGGCCACATATGCATCTGAGGAATCCCGCGCTTGGTCATCTTATGCAGAGACAATTGCGACACTAAATAGTCAACTAGAAGATACCCGCTCTGATTTAGAGGCGCAATTCAATGCGGCAAACTTAGAGGCGCGTGAAGCATGGGCTGCTCGCGAAACTACTGCCTGGAACGACTATCAAGAAAGGCGTAACCAGATGCTTCAGGTCGTTGGGGAACAATCAAGAAGCACTAGTCCAGCGGAATCTCCAGCCGGCGAATGACAAGGTCAAGAGATTGCAGCTAATGCACGCTTAACCCAATTACCCCCAGGTGGCGTCCCGCAGATCATCTATCGTCTGAGTAAAGCGGTACCTAATGACAAAACCTATGCGACCCAAGTCATTGAGAATGCAAATCCTGGGGGTCTAATCTCCATGGCCATGTGGATCTAGGCCCCGATGATGTTCGAACCGCCTTAACCTATGCCGGCCGGCAAGGCTTGCTAGAAGAAGCTGTCCAACGAGCGAAAAATTTTCTCATGATGCGAGGCG
>JANWVZ010000139.1:0-9110 GCA_025056555.1 Gemmatales bacterium
ATCGCGTATTCCGCTGGGATGGCAAGGAATGGAGGCGCTACGAGCGGGTTGAAGTGCAGGGAGGATTTGTCTTCTCCCTGGACATGGTCACTCCGAATGATGGCTGGGCGGTGGGCTACCATGATGCGGGACGGTACGTCATCTGGCGTTGGGATGGGACGCACTGGCGCGAATTTCAGGATGCCCGGCTGGGGTTAGAGTCGATTGCAAAGGTTTAATCCGATTTTGGCTGGGCAGTAGGCGGTGACTGGGGGCAGGGAGGCAGCCTGCTGCTCCATTGGGACGGTCACACCTGGAGCGAGTACCCGATCTCAACCGATATTCCTCTCACCTTCGTCTGGGCCAACAGCACCGATGACGGCTGGATTTTTGCAGGAGATGAAGACCTTCCCCCCTTTGATAAAGGGAGGGTCTTTCGCTATCGGCCTGCCCCGGCCGCCACCCCTACCCTGCCACCGGCGCCTTCAGCAACTTCAACCGCCACGACAACACCCACGCCCACGCCCACAGTCGCCCCATCATCTACCCCAACTTCTGAACCCTTCACTATTTCTGAGCAGCCTTCCGACACTGTATCTCAAGTCTGGCCGGGTCTCCTCGGTGCGGCCGCATTTGGGCTTCTCGTAATTGCTGCCGTTTTTCTTCTGCGCCGCTCGCGTAAAGGATGAGCCTGGACCTGCGCTCCGCGGGATTATCGCTTTGGGGACGGTTCAAGGGGGTAAAGACAAGCGGGCAGTGCGAATATGCCCGGCCCAATTGCACTGTCGCCGGACGGCTGGGCGTATCACCTGGGCGATGCGCTGGGCAGCGTGCGGCAGTTGGCGGATGCGGGCGGCGGGGTGACGCTGGCGCGGAGCTACGAGCCGTACGGGAGCGTGCAGAGCAGCGCGGGCGGACGCGCGACGATGTACGGCTTCACCGGCGAGGCGCAGAGCGGCGGACTGGTGTACCTGCGGGCGCGGTACTACGCGCCTTCAATAGGTAGGTTCTTAAGCCGAGATACATGGGTCGGCGATGATGCTATGCCCATGTCCTTCAACAAGTGGTTATATGGCTACTCAAACCCTCTGAGCTATTCCGATCCTACCGGAAATAGTCCCTGCAGTTTGTTACCACCCGATGACCGCCAGGACTGTGAGAACATAACAACGATTGGCAACAAAGTCAGTTATCCCAATCCCCAAGTTGAGGTTGTGTCGCAAACTGGTTTGGTGATTTGTACAAATGACTTGGTACGGCACGGTGAGCTATGCATTCCAGTACACTGTCTATACCCTGCTGATCTCCTACACCCACTAGCTTCTGAACCCTCGATACCAAGATCCAACAAAGGTTTGGGAAAATGGTTCCATTACTTGCTTCAAAACGTACCTGGCTGGTGGAATAGGGATCGCAAAGCAAAACGCGAAGAGGTAGTGCTAAATCTGATCGCTCTTTCGTTTGCCACTGAAGTAAGCGAAGATGAGGCCTATAGCGGCAATTTGTCAATAAGGAGATTGGTAGGCTACATGGCTGAGGCATATGCTCGAAAAGCTTGGTCGTGGTCAAGTGGCTTCTACAGCTTTATCGGTAGCCGAGAGGCTGTCTTCAATCGTATGATGCCCACGCTGTTTGTGAATCTTCGGCCTGACCCCAATAACCCTACAAAGACAATTGGAGATTGGGAGATCAATGAGCGAGCCAAGCGATTCGCAAACATGATGAATGCTCTTCAACGGCGGCTCAACTATGGTCAGCACTATGCTCGGCTAATCTTATATACGCCCAGTTGGCATCAAGCGGACGCGAATCGACCTTATGAATGGGGCAACGTCAAGGAGGGAAATCCTGTGTGGTTCAAGCAATGGATCAATGTACAAGCACCCATGCTGGCGGACGGGAAATTGCCCCTTGACCGAGCTCACCCCGGGTCAGCAATCTGGTATGCTGCGCCGAGAGGTGCTCCCTTGGCGAACGGCACAGGTTACGTAATGACAAAGGCTCAACAGGAGGAATTGTGCAATGCTTATGAGCAAGGTTGTGTCGGAATGCCGAACACTGTGCAGAGGCCAAGCTATATTCCCGTTTACAATCCATAGAATAGCAGCTTTGGTCTGCGCAATTTTGCTAGCGGGATGCGACTTGTCCACTTCACAACAACCGCA
Organism: Gemmatales bacterium; assembly: GCA_025056555.1. GTDB lineage: Bacteria > Planctomycetota > Planctomycetia > Gemmatales > HRBIN36 > HRBIN36. The sequence continues at coordinate 2,145 of JANWVZ010000139.1, forward strand.
TATCCGAACTCCGACCCCCGAGGTAACGGTTGTTATCCGTACGTCTATGCCCGGTGCGAGTTCATCATCCCTAGTGACTACAACTCACGCACAAACCGTGACGTCGGAGCCCAAACATGCGACGCAACCGGCATTTTCCTGCCCCGCCCCCGAGTCGCACTTGCCACAGGAAATGGGGCTTGCCGGAAAAATCGTATTGCTAAGCTATACGGAGTCTGGCAATAAACTGTATGCGTTATCCCTGACTGATTTGAAACTCGCATCATTGCTAGAGGACTTACCAAACGGCATATTTGGTGATTTCGACGTTTCACCTAACGGCAATTGGTTGGCTTTGTTACACGAATCTTCGATGGGAGCTCGCGCGAGCCATGAACTTATTTTGCTAAGCGGGGATGGTCAAACGCATATCACACCTTGGGATAAACAGCGCTGGACACTCTCGATCGCCGGTTGGTTATCTGACAACCAACATTTGGCTATTTGGCCGCCGTTTGATGATCGGCGGCTTCTTCTTGAAAGACCCGACAAGATAGTTGTGTATAACCCGTTTACGCATCAGCAGAAACTTATTGCCCCAACGTTTCATTATACAACAGAGCTCCTGTTTGACTACTGGCGACGGGTAGGACACAGCGTAGTCTACAATGCTGACCTTAGTCGGGCTGTGTATCTGGATGACGAGTACACGCTTGTCGTGTGGGATATTGCCCAATCTCGAGAACTATGGCGCTGGAATGATCCCATAAACGTGTTGACTCAGAACCCTGTCTGGTCACCTGATGGACATCACCTTGCACTGACGAAAGTCGTTACAGATGGACAGAACGGTCCGTGGATTAGCATACTTTTGGTGAATAGCAGCGGTGCAGTCACACAATCTAGGCCGCTAATTCCAAGTGCCGAGTTGGCCTCTGATATGCGGTGGTCACCCGACGGGCGGTATATATTTTTCTTGTGGCGTTCTACAGAAAATGAATTATTGCACTTAGTTCTATGGGATGCCACCGGAGATAAGGTGATTGACTGCGTGGCGAACGTGGCCGAGCTCCCCGTGTGGTCGCCGGCTGGAAGTCAATTCTTGATTAGGCTTCGAGCCTCTGGAGGCGCAGCAACACCCGATCCCGATACGGGTTTGGAAACGATTATTGTGGACATGGACTTGCAAAAAGCATTTCGCTTGCCCAATCCTTTGGCGGATGAACCAATTGCTTGGATGGCAGCTGGCCCATAGCGTGGAGTTTGGATAACCTGCTAATTTTCACGCGCCACACGCCGATGGCGTTGCCTGATGCAATTGGGATCGCCTACAATGCCTACAACCGAGTGCGATGGAACAAGGAGAATCCCAACAATCTGTACCCTCCCTATGAGGGTGTTACGCCAGACGATCCGGACGCTGTGATTGAGGGGGTTTTACTGCCGGCAGGCAACCAGATGGCGCTTGCCAATCCTGTGTCCTGGAGGCGAGGGGTGCGTGGAGCACCGGGGAAGTATGCGCAAAACATCTATGAGTGCACTGAACAAAGTCCATTTGAACCGCGAAGACGCCAAGAATGCTAGAAAAACAAAAGCGAATCCTTGGCGCTCTTCGCGGTGAGATCATGGTTTTTTCAGTAGACTCATCTATGAAATCGCATTGATCATCGCCTATGGCGTGGATCGAAGGTATTTTGTGGATACATCGTTCGGCTCAACGATCTTTGTTCACCGCCCACCTGACCCGGCTCGCTGGGAATGGGATGTCAGGAATAATAGATGGATAAAGGCAGGCAACTATAGTGGAATGGAATGCGGTTGGGATGGCCCAGCATTTTTCTACGAAAATCCCATAACCTATGGGAGACGTGATAACGCTCGCACCAGCGAACAATTGTGGACACAGCAGGGCTGGGTCTATGGGGCTCCGCCTAGTAGGCCACCTCAATGCCGAGATTGGCCCGGGCCGGGGCCACAGCCTACAAGTCCACCATCTCCCTGAGGTGATACTCGATATGTGGAAGTCGCGAACTAAAATCCTGCCGGCAATGACAATCGTACCTTGTCTCGTCGGAGCTGCTTGGCTTTCGGGCTGTATCCCGACACAAGTGAGGACAGCAACGGCTGTCCCATTCAGCGGAACCGCTACTGAGGCAGTTCCACAGACGCCAACGGTAGTGGAGACTATACCAACTCAGATAAGGACCGAGACCGCTACTGTTATTTCCACGCTTAGCAACCCTGGCCTAACAGTTTCGCTGGAACCCAAGATAAAGCTGAACGCGCCGGCAAACATCTTCTCTTTCTCGCCTGACGGTAAATGGATCGCGGCAGCCACTGGTCTCAGCGTTTATTTGTTTGACGCAGTCTCTGGAGAACTGATAAAGGAAATTGCGATACCTCCTTCGGCGGGGTTATCATTTACATCGGCGATCGCTTTTTCCCCCGATAGTTCCGTGCTTGCATTGGGCCGAGCCGATGAGACACTGCAGGTTTGGGATTTGGCGCAGGCTGTCCCGGCTCTTTCGATCAAGATGAACGGCGCTGTGGGTGATATAGAGCACTCACCAGATGGCAAGTACCTGGCAGCAATCGGTTTTCTTGATGGAAGCGTTGTTGAGTTGCTGGAGGCTCGCACTGGGAAACAGCTTCGAGTCCTCGGAGAGTTGGTTAACGATCTAGCGTTCTCACCCAATCAAGCCTTGCTGGCAACAGCTGAAAGTGTGACGGGCGGCTCTGGCTATTTTGTTCAATTACGTGATCTGGATAACTTGGCGGTTGTCAAGTCGGTTTTTCCTCTAAGGCTGGAGGCCACCTCTGCAACGGACCATTTTGCCGGCAGTGTTGCCTTCTCTCGGAATGGTCGCTTTTTAGCGATCATTGTTGACAATCGGCAACTCCGGATTTGGGATCTTCAAGGCAATGAAGAGGTAGAGTGGCCATTGAAACCGGAGGCGGATGAAATACTGAACCCCACTATGTCATATTGGCAACAAGTCATTTTCTCACCTCAAGGCTATCTTGCAATTATTGATCAAAACGGGCGCGTATTGTTGTTGGCTACAGAGACTGGGGAACTTCTGGGTAAAACGGAAGTCGCCCAGGCGACTCGGATCGCGTTTGCTCCGAATGGCGAGGGCCTGTTGGTAGGTGGCCTGAATGCTGATTTGACACTATTCACAGTTGGTGAAAGCAGATGAGATATTTCACACCTGGTCTTGATGGCCGGCGACACGAACGGCGTGCCCGACCTCTTCGCCTACGACAAGGTGCTGGTGCGCCCGACCGCGACGGCGACGCTGACGGCCAGCAACACGCCGACCATCACGCCCACGCCGAGCCGCACGCCGACGATCACACCGACGGCGCTGCCCGGCCACAGCCAGCAGAGCATCACCTACAGCTATGACCCGCTCTACCGCCTGAGGCGCGCGGACTACAGCGACGGGCGCTATTTTGCGTACACGTATGACGCGGTGGGCAACCGGCTGACGCAGGCCACCCTCACGACCACGACGGTGTACACCTACGATGCGGCCAACCGGCTGATCAACGTCAACGGCGTGGCGTACACCTGGGACGCGAACGGCAACCTGCTCTTGGATGGGGTGAGCACGTACACGTATGATGCCGCCAATCGGCTGACGAGCGTCACACAAGGCACGAACACGTATACGTTTGCCTACAACGGCTTGAATGACCGGCTGCGGCAAACGGTCAACGGCGTGACCACCAACTACCTGCTCGATCTCAACACAGGATTGACACAAGTTCTCAGCGATGGCACGAACACGTATCTGTATGGCAACGGCCGCATCGGCGAGTTGCAGCCGGGCGGCTGGCAGTACCACCTGCCCGATGCGCTGGGGAGCGTGCGGCAGCTGGCGAATGCGGGCGGGGCGGTGACGCTGGCGCGGAGCTACGAGCCGTACGGGAGCGTGCTGAGCAGCGCGGGCGGCGCGGCGACGATGTACGGCTTCACCGGCGAGGCGCAGAGCGGCGGGCTGGTGTACCTGCGGGCGCGGTATTACGCGCCGGGCACCGGGCGGTTTTTGACGAAGGATGCGTGGGAAGGCGACGCGAACCGGCCGCTTTCGTTCAACAAATGGCTGTACGCCCATGCCAATCCCATCAATCTCACTGATCCAACTGGATTTGACCCGTGCACGGGGATACCAGGGACATATCAACCCGATTGCGGCGTCAACAATAGCTCTGATTCATTAGCCCCAGTCGCGCCACCGCCAACTTCCTCAAACCCGCCAATATGGATTGAACCTGGGTTTGACGGTTGCTATGATGACTTTGGTGGCTGGAAACCTTATTATGGATTAAGCGAGGACGCCATTCGAATATCGCCGGAGGATATTCGGATGAAGGGAGGGTTGCTCCAGTACTTGAGGTCCGAATCCGATGCGATGATCCTCACGAGGATTTCTATGGCAGAGGCTCTGGCTGCCCCTGCTGATCGGGAAAATGTGATGTGGATAATCAAAATTCGGGCGGAGTATGGATACTCCAATGGCAAAAGGCGCCACAAGGGCGATCCCATAATTCGCTGGGGCGACAAGACTGATATCAGAACGGAGGGGGTCAACACGTCTCAGTTCGAGTCAGTCGGCAAAGTTGTTGATAGTTACGAACGCTTGCGCGATCAATTCAACCCGGCCGGCTTTGGTGGAGGCACTAATCTCCGCGCCATGCTACATCCAACAGACGCACAGCTCGCACAATTCCGAGCGACCTATCAAACTGCTCTTCGTGTAGTGGCTACATCAGTGACATCGGCGCCCGCGAAGATCAAAGGTTACGACACCTTTTTTGCCACTACTACAGTTTGGCAGCCGAACTACCCAACTGGTCTCAAGCCAACCCGCTTTGAGGCAAATGGGAACGTCTTTAAGGACCTGTTCCCAGGAGACAATATCTCTCTCGGACTCATAAGTTGCCAAGAGGTCATGCGCAAAGCGGGAGCGTATGCCCTCTCCGTTGACGCAAATGGCCAGCCAACCTCCCGAGTAAAGGATTTCATATGTCCACCGGGTTACTAAGAAGTAGACTGATTAGGATGGGAAGGCTCGAAAAGGGAGTTCGCGTCTTTGCGATTGTGTGTATGCTATTCGTGTCCGCATGTCAAATACCGAGTGACCCAGTTGTCATGAAGCCGCCCACTTCACCATCACCGCTAAATATCTCTGTCAATACCGCAGTTGCACCATCTAGCGGGCTTCCTAATCCAACAAGGGAGGTTGTGCACACGCCAACAATTACGCCAGCGGATACGCCAACGCAAGTCGTGACGCCGACGGTCTCTACGCCGTGGTATGTGGTTCTCAACTCATATAGCTACACGCCGCTTGCAGCGCAAATTTGGCGCGTCGCCAATGGTGCAGACGAAATGGTTTATGTTGCGCAGCCGGTTCCGGCGAAGAGCCCTGATTTGCCTGCTGATATTCGAGTTCAGCTAGAGAGGGTTTCAGCGAGCTTGGATGGCATCATGTTTCCCGTTTCGATCAATGCTTTTCGAGTATCAAGATCTGGGACATATCTGGCATGGTTGCAGAGTTACGTCTGGTGCCGAAATCCACTAGAAGAACTCGATTGTATTGGCTTTCGGTTCCTCAAGATTGTAAATGCTTCATCGTTCAAGACTGTGTTCGAGAAAAGAATTGACGACGCAGATCTGTTCGATATAGCTTGGTCGCCAAGCGAGCGATATATTGCGCTTAGGCGAAACCCTGTGGGGTTGGGAAGAGAAACCGATCCTCAGACACCGACGCTCTGGCTTATTGATATCATTGCCGGCGGCATGACGGAGCTTAGACCATCTTTTGCTGCCAGCTGGTGCGGAAGGGAGGATTCGATATTGAATTTTTCCGGGCAGGGTATTGAAGAGATATCAGGCATACCACAAGGCGACGCCATCAAGCATTTTCCGGCTGTTAGTTTCTTCAGTTTACAGTCTATTTCCTGTTCATCGATTTCGCCTGTTGGTGTAATTGCGGCACAGAGCCGGGAAGATGCAGAAAGTCGACAGCGACCTGTTTATCTGCTTAACTTGGAATTGTCAACGGTATCCATCCTACTGCGCGGGTTCGGACAATATAGAGCATTTGAATCGCCACAATGGTCGCATGACGGCGAATTGTTAGCCGCGAATGTGGCGTATACTTCTGACGACAAACCAACCTCAACAGCAATCTTTACGGCTGGCGGCGAACTTGTTGCCGAGTTTCCCATTTCGTCAGCTGATCCACACCAGATGTCATTCGTCTGGTCGAACTCAGAGGCATTGGTGCTTCGCCAAGTTGATACTCCAAATGAAACATTAGTAGAGGCTTTGGATCCGATATTGAGGGTCTCTTCGCGTTTGACAATTCCCAAAAGCGTTCAGCAGCAGATTGACGCATATACCCACTTCATCGCCACAGCAGGTTGGTGATCACCTTGACCATTCGGCGGTGTTTTTCGTAATTGTTTACCGAGTTTGGGTGTAAATCTCGTACAGTGAGACTATGCTGCGATTGGGAGCGTGAAATAAGGACTGATGGCCTCGCACTTCACGAGTTGCTGACAATGTTTGTCACCGAGTGAGCGTTGTCTGACTGTGTCGGCTGGTGGAGGGCGGCGACAATCTCCACGGCGTGTTGGTAACTGCGGCACGGCAAGCGCCAGCCTTCAGACTAGTGCTGGTGCTGAATGAGGCTACGCAGAGCGAGGATCGCTTGTCCATTGGCCAAGCTTCAGCGCATGCCAGATTATTTCAGACGTGGAAGCGGACGATGGTCTTGTGAGTGGCTTCGACCACGCCGCTATTGCGTCTCCCAGACGGTCAACGGCGTGACCACCAACTACGTGCTCGATCTCAACACGGGCCTGACGCAGGTGCTGGCCGATGGCACGAACACGTATCTGTACGGCCACGGTCGCATCGGCGAGCAGCAGCCGGGCGGCTGGGCGTATCACCTGGGCGATGCGCTGGGGAGC
>JANWVZ010000139.1:9120-9437 GCA_025056555.1 Gemmatales bacterium
GGTGACGCTGGCGCGGAGCTACGAGCCGTACGGGAGCGTGCTGAGCAGCGTGGGCGGGGCGGCGACGATGTATGGCTTCACCGGCGAGGCGCAGAGCGGCGGGCTGGTGTACCTGCGGGCGCGGTACCTGGGCCGCGACCTTCTACCGGGAATTCTTCTGTCGGATTGACGAACAAGCCTTTGCCGTTCTGTATTCGCAAGAACCGTCGCGCCCGAATGTGCCGGTGAATGTCTTGGTCGGCCTGGAAGCGCTCAAGTCCGGCTTTGGCCGGAGCGATGCAGAGCTGTATGAGCAGTTCCTGTACAACCTGCAAGTG
>JANWVZ010000013.1 GCA_025056555.1 Gemmatales bacterium
TACCGAAGGATGTGCGTCTTGTACTGTTTGTTGGACAATTCACTCAAGCAAAGGGCTTAGTAGTACTCTTAGAGGCTGTTGAGAAATGGGAAGGCAATGGCATCCACATTATTCTTATCGGAGCGAAGAGGTTGCTGCACCGGCATCTTGGGGAATATGTAACCAGCCGACTTCTTGGCCTATGTGAGCGAGGGCTGGTAACATTAGTTCCCCAAATAAACGATCTAAGTCCCTACTACGCGGCAGCGGACATAGTGGTGGTTCCATCCCTGGAGGAACCGTTGGCCCGAGTGGTCTTTGAGGCGGCGAGTTTTTGCGTTCCCGCAATTGTCGCTGACATAGACGGCCTGCCGGAAGGTGTAGTACCTTATGCCACAGGCTGGCTCGTCCGCCCCGGTGATTCAGTGGCCTTGCTCGACGCGATAGAACGGGCATGTGACTTGCCCCTAAGTGACTACGGTCAACGTGCTCGGGAGTTCGTAGAGCGGCATTTTTCATATCACCAGTATGCTGAGCGTCTAATTTACTTTTATCAATCTATTCTAACTACCGCCTAAGCCGAATCCGAGTCACTAATGGTGAAATCGTCGGAAATTCCTTGCATACTGCTTCTGAGTGAAAATTTTCCTCCTATTCCGGGCGGAACATCGCGTTGGTTTTATAATTTATATTCTCGACTCGAGGATTGGCGAACTATAGTGGTGACGAAGCATGCAGGCTCTCAACCACCTCAGGGTGCTGAAGTCTATTGCATAGACTGGCCATTGACAAGCTGGACTTTCATGAGTCCCTCGAACTGGAAAAAATACTGGCTTATGTCCCGCCAGGTCTTGGACATCGCGCGCAACAAGGGTGTTTCCGTAGTCCATGCTGGAAGATGTCAACCCGAGGGGATAATAGCTTTAGGGCTGAAATATAGGACAGGTATCCCGTATCTTATATATGTTCATGGTGAGGATGTAGAAATCGCGTGGCGTTGCCGGGAATACAGATATATGGTGCAACAGGTACTTAATTCAGCCCGGATGTTAGTAGTCAACAGCCGTTTCACGGCGGGAATATTGCGACATAAGTGGAAAATCCCAAGTCGAAAGCTACGCATTCTTCATCCAGGTGTGGATACTGACTTCTTCGTTCCAGCCACTTGGCCCATGTCTAAGAATAGGTTCAATGTGCTGTGCCCGGGGCGGTTGCAACAAAGAAAGGGACAGGATGTCTTATTGCGGGCTGCCGTTCTGGCCAGGATGCATATACCGTCCCTGAAGATAATTATTGCAGGTGATGGCCCGGATAGGAGATTAATACAGGAATTGATAACCAAATTATCTTTGCAGGATATAGTCACGTGGATACCATCGCCGGATGACCGCGAATTACGGCGGCTCTATTGGGAGGCAGATGTGGTCGTTCTTCCCAACCGCGAGATAGATGGCGATTGTGAGGGATTCGGAATTGTTCTGTTGGAAGCTCAAGCTTGTGGTAAACCGGTACTATGTGGTAACTCTGGGGGGACTCGAGAAACGCTGTTACCAGACAGAAGTGGTTTTGTAAGAGACTGTAGTGATCCGCGCGTATTAGCGGAAGCGTTGATTATGCTTTATGAGGCAAGAAATAGGTTAGCCTCGGTAGGACAATCAGGCAGTCAATGGGTACGCAGGATGTTCGACTGGTCGGTACTCATCCCAAAGGCACAAAATCTTTTTAGGAACTATGCTAATCTCTGGGATCGTTAGGTCTATTCTCAAGAATTGGTTAAGAGTACTGTTATGCGTTCTGCTAACGCCAGTTTTCTTGATATATGCTGCGTTGCGAGCAGTTATCGGGAGAGAAGGTGCATTTCGTGAAGTGTATGAATGGCTAGCCTACATACCAGGAATAGTGGGGAGATACGCCCGAGAGGTATATCTCCGGTTTACGCTGCCCAGAGTTGGAAGTAATCTGTATGTCGGGCTGGGGACCTTGTTTTCACATACGGATATGGAAATTGGTTCTAATGTCTATATTGGGCCGCATAGTAGTATAGGTAAGGTGGTTATCGGTGATAACGTATTGATAGCCAGTCATGTATCCATCATAAATGGTGGACACCAGCACGGCTCTGAACGTGTTGACCTTCCTATACGAAATCAACCGGGGGAATATCCGCTGGTTCGTATTGGCGACGGAGCGTGGATTGGCGAGCGGGCTGTAGTGATGGCAGATGTAGGAGAACACAGTATTGTTGGGGCCGGAGCCGTGGTAACGAGGACGGTACCTGCTTTTGCCGTTGTGGTTGGGAACCCAGCGCGTATTCTTCGTTATCGTCAGCCGGGAAACGAGCCTAGACAACGGGGCAATGATATGAATGAACCAGCTCTTAGGCAGGGGGAAAGGTATGAAAAAGCTCAGTCGTCTCCTAGCTTGGATAATCCGTCCATGGCTTACTGACCATGATACCCGCAAGATTACCCCGGCGGTGCGATTGTCTCTTGAAATGCTGGAGGAGCGCACGCTACTTTCGGTTAATCCGATAGTGATAGAGAATCAGAAGCCCGGTAACCCCATGTCCGAATGGGGAATCAGTGGAGCTGGTGATCCTAGCATTCAGGGATTTGCTACAGATATCAGTGTCAATAAAGGTCAGACCATAGGTTTCAAAATCAATACAGACTCTCGCAACTATGTGATAGATATATACCGGATGGGGTATTATGGGGGGATGGGAGCACGGAAGATAGATTCCATAACTATCCGACTGAACCAGAGTCAACTACAACCGGCACCTATAGTGGATGCGACAACTGGCTTGGTAGATGCCGGTAACTGGAGTGTTACTGCCACTTGGCGGGTCCCGCAGGATGCCGTCTCTGGTATCTATTTTGCTAAGCTCAACCGCTTGGATGGAAGTCGCGGGTCAAGCCATATCTATTTTGTTGTGCGCGACGATGAGGGACGTTCTGATATTCTGGTACAAACGTCAGACACTACCTGGCAAGCATATAATTCGTGGGGCGGCAAGAGTCTTTATGACTACTTGTCGAGTGGAGGCCAGCGCGCCTTCAAAGTGAGTTATAACAGGCCTTTTGATACGCGGTCGCGCAGTGTAGGGGATGGACAAGCGAACTTTGTTTTCTGGGCTGAGTATCCATTGGTACGTTGGTTGGAAGGTAATGGCTATAATGTGAGTTATTTCACGAATGTGGACACAGCACGATACGGTGCGGAGATATTGGAACATAAGGTATTTATTACAGTCGGTCATGATGAATACTGGTCTGCCGAGATGTGGCAGAATGTCCAGGCAGCGCGTGATGCAGGAGTGCATATGTTGTTCTTAGCTGGAAATAACATCTACTGGAAAGTGCGCTGGGAACCTTCTATTGATGGATCAGGGACACCTTATCGCACTCTGGTATGTTATAAAGAATCTCTAGCGGATGCGAAAATAGACCCGTTGCCTTATGTATGGACGGGGTTATGGCGCGACCCTCGATTCAGCCCCCCAGCAGACGGTGGGATTCCGGAAAATCTGCTGGGAGGAACGATATTTACTGTCAATAGAGGACCGGATGAAGTCGGAACACCTATAGAGGTTCCCTATGAGTATAGGAATTTGCGGATCTGGCGACATACTAATATCGCGAGCCTGCAACCTGGTCAAATAGCTTACTTGGGGCAGCATACCTTAGGCTATGAGTGGAACGAAGATCTGGATAATGGTTTTCGTCCTGCCGGTCAGATCAGACTTTCCTCGACGACTCAGCAGGTACCGCAAAAACTCTTAGATTACGGCAGAACCGTGGGGCCAGGAATAGCCACGCATAATCTAACATTATATCGGGCCAGGAGCGGCGCGCTGGTATTCAGTGCGGGAACAGTTCAGTGGGTGTGGGGGCTGGATGGCAATCATGACGGCCCTTCCAGCGCCACCGATGTGCGTATGCAACAGGCTACAGTAAATCTGTTGGCGGATATGGGCGTCCAGCCGGCTACACTTCAGGCGAGTCTGGTCGCTGCTACACCGAGCACGGATGTTTTAGCACCTAACATAGTTATTTCGAATCCTTCCGGAATGACGATTCAAGTCAATAGCGTCTTAACTCTGCAAGGGAGCGCGAGTGACGCTGGTGGTGGGGTGGTGGCTGGCGTGGAAGTTTCCTGGGACGGTGGAAGAAGCTGGCATCCCGCTCAAGGCACTGATTCCTGGAGATATGAATGGCGTTCGCCGATTCCGGGTACTTACCAACTTCTGGCTCGCGCGATAGATGATAGCGTCAATATAGGTGGTGCTGTCAGTATCGTTGTGCATGTCACGTCCGATGATGTTACGCCGCCGGCTATTACTAATGTAACTATAGATGCTAAGCCGACACAGGCTATAATTTCGTGGCTGACCAATGAGCCTGCGGATACGTTGGTAGCATATGGCAGGGATCCGAACAATTTACAGTCTTCCGTCACGCTTCCGGATTTAGTAACCAGGCATCAAGTGACCATTACCGGTTTATTGCCCAATACTACATATTATGCCCGTCTTTCATCATCAGACCTCAGCAGAAACCGTTCCTGGTATCCGGCAGATTCTGTGCTTAGTTTCCGCACACCAGGCATTATCCACGACACGCGGGAAGATTTCTCTTCGGGTACACTAGTCGGAGGTGCACAGATAACTACCTTTCTCAACGGAGAGGTGTCACTGCGAGCCAGCCTGGAGGCGGACTTCGTGGGCAATAACTTGCCCAACACGTTTAGTAGTTCCTTATGGGTAAACCATGGGTCGGTCAGTGTATCCGGAGATCAATTGCATGTAGAAGGAGCAATGGTCGCTTCGACGCGCAACGCGGGTCCGGGAGCCGTTTTGGAGTTCAGCGCAAAATTCCTGGCATCGCCTTATCAACATATCGGTTTTTCCAGCAGCTTGAATAGTGGTCCATGGCTATTATTCAGTACCAAAGAGGGAAGTGGCTTATATGCTCGGTCTTACTCTAATGTTGCTCAGGAAACTTTTCTAGGCACCCAATGGCTTGGCGAGTTTCATCTGTTCCGTATCGAGTGGACTCCGAACAGTGTTCGGTACTTTATTAATAATGCACTGGTTGCAGAACATGCGATTAGTTTGACGGCCACTATGCCAGTTGTGGCCAGCGATTATACAGTCAATGGGATGCCTCTGGATATAGATTGGATAAGAATAGGCCCCTATGAGACGACGGGCGCATATCTTTCGGGGATCTTAGACGCAGGGGAGCGCGTTTTTTGGGATCGCATTGATTGGCTAGCCGAGGTACCCACCACAGGTTCATTAGAGTTGGCAGTCCGCATGGGAAATACGCCTACACCTGACGAAAGCTGGACTTCCTTCCTACCTTTGAGAGAGGCGGGACAACGGTTAGCGGGTACCTCTCGATATCTGCAATACCGGATTCAACTCGGAGCAACTAATCCACAACGGGCAAGTGATGTTCCTAAACTTAGTCGGATCGCCCTGTATTACAGTTCGGCAAACCGCGATATTTACAGCCCATCAGTTATCCAGACTGAACCTGCCCCTCAGGCAACGGTCAATACACTAAGGCCAGAGATTACTATCTACTTCGATGAACTGTTGAGTACCTCAATGGCAGGGAATGCCGTTCAGGTGCTTAATATCAGCAACTCCCAGATGGTTCCTGGTACAGTACAGATCAGCGGGAACAGAGTACGTTGGTTGCCTTCTGAGGATCTGTTAGCGGGTAATACTTATAGGGTAATGATCAGCGGAATCGCGGACCTACAGGGAAATCGTTTGAGTGGAGAATATTCCTGGACGTTTTCAGTGGCCGGCAGTTCTCCAGCTGAGAGCAGAATTACCCACACCACAACTTCAGATTTTCAAGGGGGCTCACTTCAGAATGTGATTATCGCCGAAATGGGCAACGGAAGTATATCATTGCAACCAGCATTATGGGATCATTTCAACAGTGCCTCCTTAAGCTCTCAGTGGAGTGTCACCAGGTGGCAATCCAACGGATCCGTTCAGCTGAATGAGGGAATTGCTCAAATCAACGGTAGTGCCCTGTTTAGTACCTCGTCCTATTCCTCTGGGCGCTTCGTCGAGGGTCGCCTAATGTGGAGAGGTGTTGCTAATCAACACTTTGGATTTGCAGTGGATTTGACTTCGCGTTACTGGGCTATATTCAGCGTCGGCTCGGATGGCCAACTGTACGCTCGAACCAGGGATAACAGAAGAACCATCGAGACAGTGATCGCGGGCAACTGGTATAATCAATACCATTTGTTCCGCGTCGAATGGCTGAGTAATGAAGTGCGATACTATGTCAACAATAATCTGGTTGCGACTCATGCCCTTGGTCCAAGTCGAAATTTGCGCGTTGTGGCCAGCGATCCTACTGCGGACGCGACACCATTGTCAGTTGACTGGCTCCAGATGGGGCCTTATGCGACCAGGGGCAGCTATGTGTCAAGAGTGCTTGATGCTGGCCGATCAGTCAGTTGGGGGGAAGTAATCTGGTCGGCGGGTACAAGTGCAACAACTTCTTTGGATGTTTACATTCGCGTGGGAGATGTGCCGCAACCAGATGCCAGCTGGTCTCCCTTCATCCTGATCAGGAACTCGGGGGACCGCCTGGGGCTCCGAGGAAGGTATGCCCAATATCATCTAGTCCTTAATACCAATGACACATTCCGCACCCCGGTGTTGGATAGCATCAGCTTGTCCTATACTTCGCAGCCGGGGGCTGCCACCCATACGACGGTTCAAGATTTTAGCACAGGTATCACTTCTAATGTTATGATTACCAATCAGTCGGGAGGCGAACTTCAACTTAGAGGTCGGCTTTACGATGACTTTTCCGATAACGTGCTAAACCCGCAATGGCAGCATCAGTCCTGGTCGAGTATCGGAGGCGGGCCAGTGACCTTGCAATTGTCTGGCGGCCAGCTCGCCCTGGGAGGCGGGGCCATAATCTCTCAGCAGGAGATGGGTTTGGTGGCCGTGCAAGCGAAACTAAGTTTTTCTAATAGCCCTTATCAGAACTTTGGCCTGGCATCGAGTTTAGGTGACCCTCGTAGTAGCGTCTGGATATTATTTGGCACCAATCCCGACGGTAGCCGTCTATGGGCCCGAGCAAACGTGTATGGCAATCGCTTGGATTACGACCTGGGGCCGGTTCCTACAGGTCAACATATCTATCGCATTGTTCCTAATGTGGACAGGATAGACTATCTGATAGATGGCGCATTAGTGGCCACGATTCCTATGATTTTGCCCCTCAATGTCAGCTATCATCTTGCCATATCTGATTATCCAGGCACTGGACCGCTTATCGTGGACTGGGTTCAGGTAGGCGGTTTCCCAACGCAGGGCACATACTTGTCGCCTATTCTGATTGGTGAATCTTCAGTTCGGTGGACTAAATTGACGTCCACCGGCGTAACTCCATCTGGGACCGCGGTAATTATGGAAACGCGCACGGGCACTACGCCGCAACCAGATAGTTCCTGGTCTTCATGGACACCCGTGGATTCGAACGGGGCGATTGTAAGTCCCCAGGCACGGTATTTGCAGTACCGAATTATCCTACTAAGCACAGACGCGAATCTCTCGCCGGTCGTGGATTCAGTACGCGTCGAGTGGCTTAACTAAGCGACGCTGATATATAAATCGCTCCGAGCCATGTGCGGTATCGCGGGAATCTTATTGCGCCAGCCTATTCGAGCAAACGATTTCTTGGTCGCTGCCGCAAATATGATCGCCGCCCTTCGCCACCGTGGGCCAGACGGTCAAGGTTATTGGGTGGACAGTAATGCTCTTTTCGTACATACTCGTTTGGCTATACTCGACCCTAAAGGTGGCCATCAACCCCTTACCAATGAAGATGGTTCTATAGTAGTGACATTTAACGGAGAAATTTATAACAGTCCGGAACTAAGACAGCACCTTCAGACGCGAGGTCACGTTTTTCGCAGTTCTACAGATACTGAGGTCCTTGTTCATCTATATGAAGAATGCGGCTACGACACTCCCCGTTATTTGAAGGGGATGTTCGCCTTTGCTATCTGGGATTCCCGCCGCAAAGAATGCTTCATAGCACGCGATCACTTCGGTGTAAAGCCCCTCTACTATGGTTATAGCGATGACCATCTCGTTTTTGCCTCGCAACCTTCAGCTATCATAGCCTCAGGCAAAGCACAGTTTGAACTTGACCCGGCGAGCATTCCAAGTTGTCTATATTATGGCTACACTCCTCCGTGGCGCTGCGTTTATAGAAATATCTCCAAGTTGCCGCCAGGTCATTATTTGGTATGGCAGCAAGGTTACAGCCAACCTCGATTAGTTTGCTACTGGAGGATTCCGCTATCCCATCGGGTGAAACCGCAGGATAGCTCCGTCTGGGAACACACTAAGGAGCGGATAGCAGCTGCTGTCAGAAGCAGTTTACTGTCCGATGTGCCTATTGGGCTGGCGCTTAGTGGTGGTCTAGATTCCGCCATACTGGCATATCATATCAAAAGAGACGGAGGTCTTTCTCCACGGACTTTTACAGTCCGCTGGGATCGTGCCTCAGTTCAAGAAGACGAATGGTACCTCGCCCAGTTACTCATCAGGCATTTGCGTCTGACGGGACACACTGTTTATTTAAACCGTGGCTTAGAACAGCACGTAGCCGACATTTATCGCACATTAGACGAACCTTTGGGTGATACTTCTTTACTGCCACTCCATGCCCTATGCACTGAAGCACGTCAACATGTAAAGGTGCTTGTCACAGGAGATGGCGGTGATGAACTTTTTGCTGGTTACCACAGGTATTGGGTTAACAGTTATGAACATATTATTTCACGAACTCTAGGGCCCAGCTTAGTACGTGGCCTATCTCGTGTCTGCGACATCTTGGAAAGATGGGGATTAGCGCCTTTTCAGAGTAAGTTATCGCGCCTGTGTGGCCGATTGCTCTTGCAGCCCGGTTTGCGTTATGCGGTTTCGCTGGGACAGGTTCCGTTGCCAGTGATGCTTTCCTGGATTGTTCCGGAGTTGGCAGATATACTTTTTGAAGACTTACGGGCAGTCGCCGACTTCTGGGATAGGTGCCCTCAGCAAAATCAACTCTCCAGGATGCTCTACTGTGACCTGCGATTTCTGCTTCCCGAAGCTCTGCTTATGAAAGCCGATCGCGCCAGTATGGCAGTTGGTGTGGAAATCAGGCCAGCCCTTCTAGATCATGAACTATTAGAATGGGCGATGTCCTTGCCAGGCACACTGAAACTTTATCGGGGCCAAACTAAGTATCTGCTGCGACAAGCCTATCGAAATGATCTGCCTAAACCTGTCCTCTTCGCACCAAAGCGGGGATTTCATCTGCGGAATCTCACTGCGTGGGTTCAGAAATGTATTCCGCAGCTTCTGGCAATGCTGCGCGAGCGGAGAAAGTTCTTCCCATTCCTTAATTTCGAGGCGCTGGAGAAAAGCATATCTGCCTTTCGCGGTGGTCGTGGTGAACTGGCTCAAGCTCTGTGGAACCTATATAGTTTCGTGATTTGGCATGAAAATTGGAGCAGTAAGTACAGTTCGTGTCGGTATACTGTCCTTGGCTCAGATTGTAACTGATGCTATGGCGAATTGTGGAACTCAACTTATTCAACCAATCAGTATCCCGTTATCCTGGATTGGAAAGCCTCCGCGGCTGCCTTCAATTCCCCTAGTCTTTTCGGCACCCTTGTTATCGGAAACTTGTAAGCCGGTGGCTTATCTCAATGGCCGTAAAGGAGAAAAGATTCCTCTTGAGTGTATTCAACTTACACCTTCCCGAATGTTCGGTAAGACTTGGTTCCAATTTGCTGGCATCCTAGGTCCGACCGATTCATTTCTGGGAGATCTAGACCTAATAGTTTATGGCAACTCCGGCTGCTCAGTGTCATTGTTAGCTCCAAATGGAAGCATTAACCGGCAAAACCGTCAGTGCGTAATTACGCCCGATGCAATATATTTTTCCTCTGATGCAGCTAGCAAACTGGGTCACGTTGTTAGAATAGAACCGCCCCAATATGCCTTTGGTGACTCTTCTGCCGAAATAAGCACGTGGAGCCTGCCTACGATCCTGCGTTGGAGCAACGTACTGCGCCTGCAGAGGATTTATGTCGCGTTTCCTCGTGCGACAGGGATGCTGGGATACCTAGACTTATGGCATTGGCCGGCCCTCCGCTTTCTTCGTTGGGAATTGCGAATTTTCAACAGGAAAGCTGCCAAGCACCCGAAAGGGTTATGGGACTTGGGAGATCATTCTTCTTTGCTCTTGCGCTTTCTCTCGCTCCGAATAAAATTCGAAAAACCTGCGGAGGAAATTTATTATACGACAAGTGAGGACAACCAGTATTCTACGGTCGGGGGTGTCGAGGCTTATATCCATCAGGAAAGCAGCGGCGGATGCGCCTGGCGGCATGCGAATCATGTGAATCGGATTGGGCGCATCAGTGTTCGGTTTGCGGGGGGCATCGTGCAAGACCAAGAGGGAACTCTCTATGCTCCCCGGCTCGAGCCCCTGGTAGTAGCCAAGTTCGGGGATGAATATTTATTGCTGGCACTACATCCGTTCTGGCAGGCGTTTCCGAGAGCTATAAGAATATCCAGGGAGCAGATAGTGTTGGAGGGGTTATCGAGTTGTTCTTCGGGAACGGCACAGTTCCATGAGCTACAGGGAGGTGAGTGTTTTCGTTTGCAAGGGATTGTGCTGTGGTCGAAGAATATTATTCCAGACCGATCTGCTCTCGAATGGTATCTAGCCCCATTCCATGCGGTTCCCACTTGGCAATATTTAGCGGATTGCGGGTCCCTTCGAGAGGTTGGTATTTTCGGCTCACCGGAATCAGAGGAGTGGCGCAATTTTCTATCAGGAAGAGACTTGGTTGAAGAATTGCAGAGTAAAGTTATGCAACAAGACGAGTTCGGCTGGAGGAATTTTGGCGAGATTCCCGCGGATCATGAACGGATATATTATCGCGGCCATGCTCCTTTCGTTTCACATTATAATAATCAATATGACCTCTTAGCAGGGCTGATATATATGTTACTCTATCGTCAGGACGTGCGTCTCTTGGAATATATTCACGCCCTGGCAAGACACGTTGCTGATATTGACATCTATCACACAAGGGAGGATCGGGCTGCTTATAATCATGGGATGTTCTGGCACACAGCGCATTATGAGACGGCCGGGCTGGCAACACATCGCACCTTCAGTCGCATTCAGACCAGCGGGGCTGGAGAAACAGGGGGCGGACCAAGTTGCGAACACCTATATAGTAGCGGACTCTATTGGTACTATTTGCTTAGCGGGGAGCCATGGGCTAGAGATGCGGTTATGGAGTTGGCCGATTTTGTTATAGCACGCGATGATGGTACCAAAACAATTTATAGATATTTCGACAGAGGGCCAACGGGGTTGGCCAGTAGGACTCGAGAAGAGGATTATCACGGACCGGGGAGAGGCCCTGGGAACGCCATAGATACCCTCCTAAATGCATGGTTGTTGAGTGGTGCCTGCAAATATGTGCAGAAGATTAGGGAATTGATCCATAGATGTTTTCATCCCGATAACGATGTAGCAGCCTTGAACCTGCTGGATGCAGAAAATCGTTGGTCTTATACCGTATTCTTAGAGGCCGTTATACGTTTTATTGAGGTTTCGTTGTCGAGCGATTCTTATGACGATACTGTAGTATACGCAGCCAGTGCGTTACTCCGATACGCTAAGTGGATGGCGGTTCATGAACGGCCCTATCTGGAACATGCAGAATCTCTGGAATATCCGACAGAAACTTGGCCGTGTCAGGACTTGAGGAAGTCCGTGATCTTGCGCTGGGCAGCTCGGTGGGCGGAAACTCCCTGGATAGAACGGATGCTGAGCAAAGCCGAGGCGATCTCTCAATCGGCGTGGGAGTCATTCCGAAAGTTCGAAACGTGCTTTACAACGCGTCCTCTGACCTTGATACTGACGGTGGGGCTCCGTGAAGCGTGCTTACGAAAGTATCACCAGTGTCGTTGTTCAGACACACTGAGAGCAGCAATAGCCGAAAGCCGTTTTCCGCCACCGCTACAATTTTCTCCCATCGAAAAAAGGGTGTGGAACAAGTTCCCACAAGCCTGCCGATGGGCACTTAGGATGCTAAGAGATTTCCTTCGTCAAGCGCGATAGCTCCTCATCGGGTACTCGTGCTATACCGAGATTAGCCAATGGTCTGACATGAGTTACCAAGGACCGAATAGAATTGCAAGCATTATTCACAGTTTGAAACCAGGGGGCGCCGAGATTATGGCGTGTAGGCTGGCGATTGCTTTGAAGGATCAGTATCCGTGCATCATTATAGCCCTGGACGGAGATGGACCATTAGCTGACGTGTTAGAAGAAAATGCGATCCCATATTTTGTGTTGCGGCGTCGGCGAGGCTTAGATTGTGGTTTGATAAGTGAGCTGGCTCACATTATTAGGAGAGAAAGGATCGTGCTCCTGCACGCACATCAGTATACCCCTTTTGCCTATTGTCTGGCGGCACGCCTGAGAACTAGATTCGTACCGGTGCTGTTTACCGAGCATGGCCGATTTTCACCAGATCGAAGGCGCCTCAGGCGGGTCCTTATGAATCGGTTGCTGCTGGACCCCCGGGACAGAATAACGGCGGTTGGGCAATCAGTGGCACGGGCCCTAGTCGTTAATGAGGGATTGTCTCGTGATCGCATAACTGTGATTCCGAATGGGGTAGATATTAAGGAGTTCTCTTCTGTTAGCTGGGAGACAAGACGAATAATTCGCGGGAATTTGGGGCTGGCGGATAACGACTTTGTTGTAGTCATGGTGGCTCGCCTGGATCCTATTAAGGATCACGCGACGGCCCTTAGAGCATTTGAGCATGTTTCAGCTCACTTTCCACAGGCCCGTCTGATTGTTGTGGGAGATGGTCCGCTCCGGAAACAATTAACCCAATATGTAGAGTCCCGCAAGTTAGACAAGTCAGTTTCCTTCTGGGGCGAGCAGAAAAAAGTGCTTCCCTTCTATCAATGCGCAGATTGTTTTCTGCTGACCAGTATAAGTGAAGGAACGCCGATTAGTGTTCTCGAAGCCATGGCGTGTGGATTGCCGATAGTAGCCACTGCTTGTGGGGATATTCCACGTATCGTGGAACATGGAATCAATGGGTTTCTGGCTCCAGTGGGCGATGATGCTTTGCTGGCACATTATCTTCTCGAACTGGCTCGACATCGGGAACTAGTAAATCGTTTAGGGACAGTTTCACGACTTCTTTGTCAGGAGAACTATAGTTGGGAAAATACAGTAGCCTGCTATGCTGAACTCTATAATTCGATGCTTAGCGAAGGATCTCATAAACGATACCATGAGCAATTTCCTTTATTTTGCTGATGACTGGGGACGGCACCCTTCTAGTTCTCAATACTTGGCCGCAGAGCTGGCAAGGCAGCACAGGATAACTTGGGTAAACACTATAGGGATGCGGCGGCCGCGCTTTGATAGCTATACTTTTCATCGGGGGTTCGAAAAGCTGAAGCAGTGGTTTACATCAACGCCGCTTCATTTGGAACGTGATAATATTCAGGTGACCAATCCAATCCAGCTTCCGTGGTGGGGCAACCGACTCTGTCAGCGGATTAACACAATACTGCTCGTTCGACACTTGCTCAGATTTATGAGGAGGGATCGCTGTAGCTATATTGGCGTCAGTGCCTTGCCATTGCCTCCCGAGTGGCTTGAACGACTCCCGGTCAAAGGATGGATCTATTACTGCGTGGACAATTTCCGCGATTGGCCCGGTTTAGAGGGAGACCTGCTTCGGGAATTTGAAGCCTATCTTATTCGCCGCGCAGTGGTGATAATTGCTGTGAGTGAGGTACTAGCGCAGTGGATCGCTTCGCTGGGGCGTACTTCTTTTCTCCTGTCTCATGGTATAGACTTGCGAATATGGACCAACCCGAGCATCCGCGCATCACCATTGCGGTACAGTATATCGAGACCATCAGTAGTGTGGTGGGGCCTGATTGATGAACGGCTCGATTGGGATTGGCTGATGTATGCAGCCGAATCTCTAAGCAATGTTCACTTCAATCTGGCAGGGAGAATATATTCTGTACCTCCTACGATATCAAGATATAATAACATTCACTTCCTGGGTCAAATACCTGCTCACGATTTACCAGGATTGGCTCAAAGTGCCGACGTTCTGATGATGCCCTACGTTGATTCTCCAGTTACACGCGCTATGCAACCTCTCAAGATGTTGGAATACCTAGCCAGTGGCAAACCCATTGTAGGGAGAAGGCTCCCGGCTCTAAGTAGATGGCAAGACTGGGTGCTGCTGGCTCACGACAAGTATGAGTTTGTTGCGGCGCTGAGAACGGCACTGGTCAGGAAACCTAGTGCAGAAGAATTGGCGCGACGATGGGCATGTCTTCGAGCACATAGTTGGACAGCAAAAGCGGAACAGTTCCTGGAATGGGTAAGGCAGGCAGGATTGATTAACTAAGGGATAGGACTTGTGCCCATGATTAGTGTATTAGATGTGCGGGTGTTGCGTGGAAATGGAGGAGGACCAGAAAAAACTCTGGGACTCTCAGCCCGATACCTGAGAGATTTGGGTTATCAAATGACCTGCGCATATCTCTGCGACCCTGAAGACGAAGCAGCTAAGCAAACAATCCAAAACCTTCGCCAGCAGGGGACCGAGGTCTATGTTTTGGACGACTGCGGACCGATGGATTGGAAACCGCTTCGAGGATTGACCCGAATAATCAGTAACTTGGGAGTTGTTATTTATCATGGCCATGATTATAAGAGTAATGTTCTGGCCGGCTTGTTGGCTCGTGGTTGCCTTCGAGTAGCTACGTTGCATGGGTGGGTAAGTTATACGACAAGACTTAAGTATTATTATGCAATAGAAAAAATATGCCTGCGGCAGTTTGCACGGATATATTGTGTATCGCGCGAACTATGTCAATGGGCGCAGCGCTATCGCATACCACCCCAGCGTCTATATTATTTACCCAACGGAATCGTAATAAGAGATTACGAGAGAAAGTCCGCCAGCATGGAGGCACGGCAGAAGAGAGGATTGCCCAGTGAAGGATTCTGGCTGGGTGCGGTGGGACGTCTGTCGGAAGAAAAAAACTTAGTCTCATTTATCGAGGTGGTGCATTTATTGCGTCGGCAGGGTTGGCCCATATGGGGACTGCTAGTAGGCGACGGCCCGTTGAGGAAGCATCTCGAGAGGATGGTATTAGATCTCAAGGTGAGCAACTATGTAGTGTTTGCGGGACATCAAAAAGATGTGAGACCCTGGTTGGAGTGTATGGACGCTTATTTGTGCTGTAGTCTGCGTGAGGGAATGCCTAATAGCGTTCTGGAAGCTATGGCGATGGAAGTGCCGGTATTGGCCATGCCGGTAGGTGAATTGCCTTACATGATCTGCCATGGAACAGAAGGTATATTATTCAGCACGGGCAGGGTGGAAGAGATCGCCGAGATAGTAAAGGCGATGATCAGGGGGATTATAGATTATCAGCGGCTGGGTAAGGAGGGCAGGCGCCGTGTGGAGAAAGATTTCAGTTTCGAGCAAAGGATGAAAAGGCTGGCAGGGGACTATGACCGACTTCTTGCCGAGTACCGAAAAAGACTAGTGAAGTTCATGAGCTCAAACTAATGGCCCTACATACTTATCATCGCCTCGAGGATGCTCGTGGCTTGCAAGAATGGGAACAGACACGCAGAGGAATGGAACTGTGGCGTGTCACGGAGTCCCTGTATTGGCTGGAGATCGGACGGGAGGTGTTAGGGCATCGTCTGTACTATATTACGTGCAGTAAGTACGGTTCGCTACAGGGTATATTACCTTTAGCCGAGGTGCGAGGTTTGCCCTTTGGTACATTCCTCATCAGCGTACCTTATGTTAATTGGGGAGGCCCATGGGCTTGGGAATATGAGACAAGAAAAGCATTGTTAGATGCAGCTATCGTCTTGGCCGAAAAACGTTCAGTGCAATACTTAGAAATTCGAGGAGATATTGAGAACCTCGATGGCCGATGGACTGCTCGGAGAGGGCACAAGGTAGTGATGCTGCGTAAGTTGCCTGGTAGGGAGGAATACCTTTGGCAGGAGATGGGTTGCAAGGTGCGTAATCAGATTCGTAAAGGAATGAAGATGAATATGGATGTTAGAGTGGGGGGTGCGGAACTCGCAGGAGATTTTTACAGGGTCTATATACACAATATGCACTATCTGGGAACGCCCGCTTATCCTCGAGCATTCCTGCGGGCAATTCTGAAATACTTTGCTGACCGAAGTGAGATTATAGTGTTGCGGAAGGCCCGTGTAAGCGTTGCGGGAGCACTGCTGTTGCACGGCAATGGGATCACGGAAGTACCTCTGGCTGCATGCTTGCCGGAGTATCGTTCCAGTTGCGCTAATATGTTGCTTTACTGGGAATTGATGCGCAGGGCTATTGAACGCGGCAGTCATTGGTTTGACTTTGGGAGATGTACTCCAGGGAGTGGTAATTATCAATTCAAGAAACAATGGGGAGCTGAGCCCCTGCAATTGACATGGTATTACTACATTCGGAGAAGAGGACCCGAAAGCATGGCTAAGGAACATCCTCGCTTCCGGCGTTGGCAATCTTTATGGAAGCGTCTGCCTTTAGCTTTGGCCGAATGGTTCGGCTCCTATATAATTCGAGGACTCCCTCTATGAAAGCCGCCCGGCATGAATCGCACCTTAGAGACGGGCGTGTCATATTAAGTTTTGATATAGAGGCTGTTCATCAGATAGAGGCTGCCCGCCATTGCGCGCTCAGCGCGGACTGGCGCAGCGAGTCGTATCAGCGGGTGGCTCGCCAGGTAGAGTGGTTGCGGCGTGTATTGGACAGGTATAATGTCCGAGCCACATTTTTCTGGGTAGGCAAGGTGGCGTGGCGATTAGCCTATCTGGTGCGTGCGCTCCATCGAGAGAAACATGAGGTGGGCTGTCACGGCTGGTCACACCGAGCGTTATGGGACATGAACCCGGAGGAGTTTACTAAGGATATCGAACTAAATAAGCGAATTCTGGAAAATATCACTGGTGAGCCAGTGGCCGGGTTTCGAGCTCCGACGTTCAGTATTAGTCAGGAGAAGCCCTGGGCGGTTCAGAGTCTCTACGAACTGGGGTTCCATTATGATTCGTCTATCTACCCAATAGTACATGACCGCTATGGATTAGCGGCTGCACCTCGTGGGCCTTTTCGGCTGGTCGGTGGGACGGCAGAGCTGCTCGAGTTACCACCGGCTACCTGGCAACTTGGACCGGTCCGCCTGGCTATAGGGGGAGGTGGACATTTTCGATTCTGGCCACTGTTTATTTGTGATGTAGGGATCAGGCAGGCACTGAGAGACACTGGCTATGCCATGCTTTACTTTCATCCTTGGGAGTTTGATACAGACCAGCCCAAGCTGCCGTTGAGTCTGTTCCGAAGATGGCGAACCTACACTGGTATTAAATACATGCGGGGAAAGCTGCAGCGGTTTCTAGGGCAATACCAGTTTGTCTTGGCAAGCCAGGCCGCCAAGGAATTAGATCGGCACCGCGCGTCGCTGCCTGTCTTCTACCTGGGGGCTGCTAAGGCAGAAATGGGCAAGCAAACTCAAGGACGACTTACTTAGTGGCAGGTACGACAGCGATACTGCCGGTTTCGGTGATATAGACGTAGCAATTAGTATTTTCGTCGTGATAGACTTCTAAGCCATAACGTTTCGTAGTGGCGCTGAAATCGGCCTCCTTTTCGCTGCGTACCTTGAGGACTAAGCCGTGCAGGAAGCGGGCATCTTTTGGCTGACGCACCTGGAGACCAAACAGTTCTGCCGGCGCCAGGTGGGCCAATATATAGCCAGCGACGAAAATTAATGCACTGCCGAGAATTAGTCTCCAATTCAGCCACATAGTTCGCGTTCCTCCAGGGGGAACAGATCTCGTTATGCTGAGAAGCTCAGCGGTCTATGGCTATAGTATAGACGACTTGTCAAGGCTAATGTAACAACATGGTGAAGGATTTCGCTGGAAGAATCGCTAAAATCGGCAAAAACGATTTGCTCAACCGTGAAAAAGGAGCTATATTGGGAAGGGAAGGATTGTGACCAGGAACAATTATGGATACGCGCTCCCTGGTCGAGGTAGCTATGCAGGGCGTAGAGCGAGTAGAGCGGGGCAATTTGTGGGAAAAGTACTTGCCACCGATGTGGCCACCCATCTGGCCACCGTTGTGGCCACCTGTTTGGCGTGCTATACCTGTCGAAAAGGTCAGCGAATCCGCGTTCCAAAGCCAACGACAGCTCCTCGCCAATGCAGAGTCTGCGTTTCGCGGGCGTGATGCTGACCAGGTCGTTTTGAGCGATGGCCGAGCGGATCCGAAGCCTTCAGTTTCCTCAATGGAGTATGCTGAGAGTGGCAGGCTGGTCTTCAGTCAGGAACCCTGGGTGCAAGGCCAGGTGGAATTACAACGCTACAGTTCCGCCCTTCGTTGGCACGAATGGATAGACCAGAGCAAGGCGTTGGATGGCTGCCCGGCATGCCGGGATTATCGAAATCAATAGTTCCAGCCGCGGCCTGAGAGGGTTTACAAAGAGAAAGCTGGCAATTATGCTGAATGTTCGACACGAGAAGCGCAGTGGTGTTATGTTGAGGAGGGCTACTCCTGGGGAAATGGGAGAACCTAGAGTGGTAAGGGGAGTGCGAACTTGAGTGAAGCAGGGGTTCTGGAAAGCGGTACTGCGACGGCGTTGTCCATGTCAGGTCCATCAGGTAATCTCGACCGTCGTGCTGACATTGATAGCAAACAGGAGCAGATCACCAAGTTACTGGCAGAGCGAGGTTGGGAGGGTCTGCTCCTAATGGAGCCGGCGAACGTGGCGTGGTTTACCAGCGGTGCGACGGTGCGGGGATTGTGTCCAGACTGGGACCAGCCAGCGGTGCTGATCACACCGACACAAAGATGGTTGCTGGCCAGCAATGCGGAATCGCAGCGGCTTTTTGATGAGGAGTTGGATGGTCTGGGTTTTATGTTGAAAGAGTGGCAGTGGGACTGGCGTCGGGATTATATGTTGCGGTCGTTGGCGCAAGCGAAGCGACTGGCGAGTGATCGGCCTTACCTGGAACTGCCCAGCGTGGCCGACTGGTTGGCGGAGCGTCGGCGCTGCCTGACGGCTTACGAGCAAGCTTGCAGCAAGCAACTGGCGGAAGTAGTAGTACATGCGGTGGAAGCGGCCTGTCGCAATTGTCAGCCTCGGGAAACGGAGCGGGAAGTGGCCGGGCAAGTTGCGCATCGGTTATTGCGGCGAGGTGCCTGGCCGTTGCATATTTCGGTCAGTGCCGATGGTCGCTCACAGCGATACCGACGACAGGGTTTTACCGCAGTACCCATTGAGCGCTGGTGTGTCGTGAGCGCGACGGCGCGGAAATACGGTTTGCACGTCAGTGCCACGCGGACCGTGAGCTTCGGACCGGTGGAACCACGCGTGAAGGAGGCTCATGCAAATGCCTGCAAAGTCCAGGCAGCGTTGACGGCAGCGAGCTGGCCGGACGCGATCGTGGGGGAGGTCTTTCAAGCAGCGCGGCGGATTTATGGTCTAATCGGCGCGGAGCATGAATGGCATAGCGCACCTATAGGCTATGTCCTCGGGCGGGAACCGGTGGAAGCCGTGGTCTATCCGGACAGCAGCGAGGCCATGCAGGCAGGTTGGACGCTCTTATGGTCGCCAAGTGTTGGGCCAGCCATAACGGGAGATACGATACTCGTAACTCCGCAAGGTCCAGTGGTACTTACCAGTGTGGAAGCCTGGCCAATAGTGCTAGTTCGGGTTTCCGGCATGCAGATTCAGCTGCCGGGGATTCTGGAACGCTGACAAAGGTTCCATTGGGAAATGCCGCCATGCGTGAGAAAGCTAGCCGAAACCGGTCAGCCGTGCCCGTACGACCGCGGGAGTCGCCCCTGCCCCTGGCGGCACGCTTATCCCGGGCCACGGTGGCACGGCTCAGTTGGTATCTACGCCAAGTGCAGATGTCCGAGCGCACGGGGGCAACACGGATCAGCAGCAGGGAATTGGCTGACGCCTTGGGCGTGACTGCAGCACAGGTGCGCAAGGATTTGGCGGCTATTGGCAGCTTGGGCCATCCGGGCATCGGTTATCGTCCGCAAGAGTTAGCCGAGGCGATCCGTCAAGTCCTGGGGTTGGACCGGACGTGGTCGGTGGTGCTGGTGGGGGTTGGCAACTTGGCACGCGCACTATTACGTTACGCTGGCTTTGGCCGACAGGGATTTCATTTTGTGGCTGTTTTCGACAGTGATCCGGCTAAGATCGGCCAGACGGTAGAAGGTCTGACCATCTGGCCGATGTCGGAACTGACTCCGCGGATAGCCGCGTTGGGGGCGCAATTAGCAATCCTTACCGTGCCGGCCCATGCTGCTCAAGGCGTGGCTGATCAGTTGGTTGCGGCTGGGATTCGCGGCATTCTGAACTTTGCCCCAGTGGTGCTGCGGGTTCCTTCCACTGTCAGCCTGGTTTCCGTGGACTTGACCGTGCAATTGGAGCAGTTGGCTTATTTGGTGTTGAATGCGACGGCCAATGGCGAGTCGTCTCGACACTCATGAATCAAAGAACCGCAGCCGGGAGAAACACGCCCATGGAACGAGCAGATGAAATTAGGTCTGTACGGACTGGGCAGGCCATAGCAATAGCGCTGGCAGTAGTGCTTTGTCCCTTCGCCAGTGGCCTGAGAGGTGCAGCGTCAGATAAGGCTGCCCAAGCAGGAAACTGGGGAGCTTTGTTGCAAAAACCTTATGAGCAGCTGGTGCCACCGGAGAATTTTCACTTGCCTCCGCTGCTTCAGGATGAAACGGGTCGGAAGATAGGCTCTCGGGCGGAGTGGGAGAAGCAGCGCGAGCGGCTACGACAGTATTGGCTTCAGGTGCTGGGCCAACCCGAACTGAAACGCCCCGATTTAGCGGCAAAAGTTGTTTCCACGGAAACTCTGGCGGATCACATCCGCTACCTGGTGCAGTTTGTAACGGAGGGTGAGGATACTCTTCGCGCTTATCTCTTGGTGCCGAAGAATCTCAAGGCCGGCGAGCGCAGAGCGGCAGTGGTGGTCTTTCATCCGACTACCAAAGACACGCTCCACGAGCCTGTTGGATTGGGGCAACGGGCAGAGAATGCATTTGCGTTATTCCTGACGCAACGCGGCTATGTTACGCTGAGTCCGGAATGCTACATCATGAAGGGGGAGGGTCCAAAACGCCAGACCGAACTACTGCTCCAACGAATACCCGGCTGGACGGGCATGGGCAAAATGACTTGGGATGCCAGCCGATGCGTGGATTTTCTGCGGACACGCCCGGAAGTAGATGGTAAGCGGATTGCCTGTTGGGGACATTCGTTGGGCGCCAAACAGGTGTTATACGCGATGGCTTTCGAGCCTCGCTATGTTGCGGGCGTGTTCAGTGAAGGTGGTATCGGTCTAAGAATGAGCAATTGGGCGGATGTCTGGTATCTTTCTGAGAAAATTCGCCCTTTGATTCCTCAACGGGAACACCACCAGTTGCTGGCGCTGTGTGCTCCGCGTCCGTTCCTCATCTTGGCGGGCAACAGCGCAGATGGAGACTTGTCGTGGTTCTTCATCAAAGAAGCACGCACCGTTTACGCGCTTTATGGAGCAACGGAACGAATCGGTTTACATAATCACCGCGCAGGTCATCGTTTACCTCAGGAAGCTCGAGATCTGGCTGGCCGCTGGCTCGACTACTGGTTATCCCCGGAGCGGAGCGCGGCTGACTGATTGGCCGGAACTGTTTCAGCTTGCCCCACCATCCTTGACAAATAGCACGACGTTACATAAAAAATATCAGATGTTATGCATGACATGCGGTCAGCGCCAATGAGCTTATTGCATGAGCGTGTGCGCTCGAAGTCGCAGGGGGCAACACGGTGAAGAACCTCCGGCCCGTTAGGAAGCGGAAAAACGACTTATGAATACGCACCAGGAGAATCTGGAACTGCGCGAGGCGTTATCGGTGGCCGGGCTCCGTTACACCGCCCAACGCGAAGCCGTTTATCAATACTTGTGCTCCGTGTCCACGCATCCTACGGCGGAGGAAGTCTATCAGGCAGTACGACAACGTATTCCCCGTATCAGTTTGGCCACAGTGTATAAGTGCCTGGAGGCTTTGGTGGCCTGCGGCAAAGCGACTAAGATCAGTAGTGCAGATGGGCCAGCCCGCTACGACCATCGGACAGACCGCCATGTCCACATGCGCGATTTGCGCACTGGAGAGGTCCGCGATTTGGAACTCCCTCACGAGTTGCGTCTGCATGACCGCCTGCAGGCACAACTGGAAGACCTGTTGCGGCAAAACGGTTTTCGCATTACGGATGTTCGTATCGAGTTAGTGGGCTACTTTGATAAGCCATATTCCAATTCCAGCTCAGCTCCGGCATGAACTGGCCGCTGCCCCGCACGTTTGGCGGAAGTTCCAGATACACGCGCTCAGTTTACTCTCGGCCGGGATTACGAATTGGTGTCTCAGCGGGGTCGCTTCTCCAGAATAGTTACCGAATCGCCAAGGCGCAAAGTTTTCCCTGTTTGTCCAGGCACTGGCCTTGTGTTGACCATGAAACGGTACATGGTGTCTCGGAAGCGGGAAGGCTCGGCCCAGACAGGAAAATGTGCGCGTCGCCACTCTATGAAGCGCTCCACAAAGTGCGGAGTAACTTCTCCGGTCCAAACATCGCGAGTGGGCACCACACAGCGTTTACAGGGATTGGTTCCTTCCAACATAACCTCGCCAATGCGAAAGCGGACCACTTCTTGCTCCCCAGCGTACAGATTATCTTCCCAAAATGGCTCGGCGTCGGCAATTTCCAGATTGGCGCGGAACCTGCCGCGGCTTTGTGGCAAATCCCATCCGAAATGCTCAGCCACCGATAACAGGCTGGCTTGCGTGATTACCGTCGGGCCTGGTGCCTCGACATCATCGGGAAAACCCAGCTTATCATCGCGACGCAAGAACACTCGGAAGCCAAAGTAGTCGCTCAGCCAGTTTTCCAGCAACGCGGCGTCGCGCTCCAGATCGAATTCACGGCATTCAGAATGTCCGACAACGCGGATGCGCACACTCTTCAAATCTCGACTATACTCTACCCGCAACCGATGCACTGCCGCCTGCCGCTTACCATTGACGTATCGTCCCTTTTCATCGAAAAGGGCGTAGCGCCGATCCCCCGTAAGCGGGCCGGTCGGCAACAGTGAAACTTCTTCACATTCCAGGGCATCGAGCGATTTGATGGGAAAGATGGCAATACGACTGAGCACAGGCATGGCCAATTCCTGATGTCGGACTGACCTTAGCGTCAGTCAAGCCTTGTTTTACCTAGTAGAACTCTCTAAGTCCGCGGCAAGACTCTGCGAGGTTCTAAGCAAGTCGCTCATGCGCCGCAGAGAAGCGGCCCATCCGTGTAGCTTTTATTTCGTTGGCAGGTCTCCAGCGCGATCAGAATGCAGACCTGGCGGAGGAATGGTTTTCCATTATCGCATTCTTGCCAGCAGAAGAGGCCAGTCTGAACAGAGCCACCTGCACTCACAACAGTCAATGACAGAATCCGCAGGCGAGCCGTCCATCAGGCACCTTGCAACGCCGCAGTAAGGTTTACTCTGAAACCTCGCACCCTGGGACGCGAAGTTATGCCCTTCGCCACACCGCACGGACTTTTGTTTTGTCCTTATGACATCCATCTGTGGGACGAAGCGTTACGCCCACAACCACACCTCACCAAGCCGAGGTGACTTACCCCCGTAAGATTCACGCCTAGAGATATAAGTCTTGAAGTTTGGTACTTGCAATCAACGGGTCTGATTTCGCCTGCATGAACAGAATAGGCTCAGGAGCTTACTGAAGTCCTCACCATCCTGTACCATGGTGAACTCCAGCCCGGGCGGTAAAGCGTCTCAGGAGCATGCGTGCGAAGTTGCATTGTGCTTGACAGACTTGGCCGTAGCCTTTTGCGTTACCAGTACTCGAGCGCCCTTGGTTGAGCAGACGCGGCTTGGGCAGAACGAAAGTACTGTTTGCTATTCGTGATCGTGGTTGCTAACCCTTGCCAAGGAGAGGATAATTGCGGATAATGTTGGGCCACGACCTACGGAAAAATCGTGGACGGTAGCGTTGAAAGACCTGGGCTATCGCTGCGGAAAACGTGGGCATACAAAGCTGGCTGGAGGCCGTAGTCTCCAAATTGTGAGGGAGTATCGATCATGGCAACTATGACCACGACAATTGTGGGGAAGTTACGCACGGATCTGGGAACGCACGCAGCAAGGAAACTGCGTCGGCAGGGCCAATTGCCGGCAGTAATCTACGGGCACAAGATAGAACCTTTACACATCATGCTGAAAGCGGAGGACGTCTGGTCGCTCATTCGGCATGGAGAACGTGTCGTAGATGTGGTGGTAGAAAATCGTGAAGCGGAGAAATGTTTCGTCCGCGAGATTCAATGGGATGCTTTAGGGAAAGAAGTGCTGCACGTGGATTTCGTGCGTATCCGTACGGACGAGCGCGTGCGCACGTCAGTACCAATCCAGCTTCGAGGCAGCCCCGCGGGATTACAGGCGGGCGGTGTGTTGCAGCAATTATTGCACGCTCTGGAAGTCGAATGCTTAGCCGTAAGCGTCCCTGAGGCCATCCGAGTGAACGTGGCCGATCTCCAACTCGGTCAAGCGATTCATGTTCGTGATCTGAAATTACCCGAAGGCGTCGTGGCAGTGGTCGAACCGGATGCTATCGTGGTACAGGTGTCGGCTCCAAAGGCCGAAGCGCCTCCTGCGGAAGCCGTTCCTGGTCCTGTGGAACCGGAAGTGATCGGACGTAGAGCAGCTCAGGAGGAGGAAGAAGAAGCAAGATAGTTCGGCCACGCTGGTAACCGATATGGGGCTTGACTACCGCACAAAGCCCATCGTCGAGTCTGCTTGCTTTATGGTCGTCGCTCGCTGGTCATCATGAAACTCATTGTGGGTTTGGGCAATCCCGATGCCGAGTATCAGGGCACACGCCACAACGTGGGTTTTGAGGTAGTCGATTGCTTGGCGCAGAACTGGGCGTCTGGGCAGTCTTGGCAATGCAATTTTTCCTCGCAGATTCTACCAATCCTGCTGAATTCCCAGAAGCTGCTCCTGATCAAACCGCAGACCTATATGAACCGCAGCGGCTTAGCGGTAGCGGCACTGGTCGGATTCTATCAGGTGCCGCTGTGCGATTTGTTAGTGGTTTGTGATGACCTTAACTTAGCTCTGGGCCAACTGCGTCTAAGGGCGCGAGGCAGTCATGGAGGACATAAGGGACTGCTCGACATTCAGCAACGACTAGGTACTACGGAGTATCCACGTTTGCGCATCGGCATCGGTCATCCGCCGCTCGGCCAGGACGCTGCTGATTATGTGCTGGGGCGATTTCGTCCCGAAGAACGCCCTCTCATGGACCAGGCAGTTCGCCGAGCTGCAGACGCGGTAGTGGTGTGGGTACGGGAAGGGATTGATGCAGCCATGAACCGGTTCAATGAGCGTCAAACTAATCGTGCGAAGAGTGAGAACTCCAAGTCGAAAACGAACGACGATTCTCACGCATAGAGTTCAGGGCAACCCGTTGGCAGGAGCCAGCTTTGCCAGCAGCTTATCGCGATGGTAAAGCAGTGTCGTGGGCCAGGACTACTGCGGCTACGATGGCTCGATCGGCGCCAGAAAGGGAACTGAGCCAACGCTGAGTTTTGGCACGGTCTGCGCGTACATTGTGCCAAGCCAGGCGATGCAGGAGGTAAACTCGTTCGCCCGCTGGAAGCTCGGTCAGGAACGCCAGCGATTCCGGCGGCAAGTAATTCGGGCTACACAGCAAGAGGGTCTCTGCCTGAACACGCAACAAGGCGCGGCGTAACTCCCCTTGGCCTGCTTGCTCCAGGATTGTTTGGGTGACGTCTTCCTTGCCTAAGGCACTGAAGATTCGCATGCGCGTTGTCTGAACATCGGTGCCCAAGTGAAGTGGAAGGCCCTGAGCGACACGGTCGAGTTCGTTGGCAAGTTTTTCAAGAATGGTTGGGGCGTGGTGAAGCACGGCGAACTCGACGAGCATCCGCACAACCCGCCAACGTTCCAGAGCCGGGGCTCGGGGGGCGACTTCTTTTTCATAACGCTCCCAGGCTTCCTGAAGCTGACCCCTGCGGGCGAGGTACTCGATTTCGTCCAAGAGGGTTCCCGCGTTGTCCAGGCTTTCTGTGCGGACTAACCGTTCTGCCAGAAGGCGTCGGCGATCGCCGAGGGCAGCAGAGGCCACCTGACCAACCGGTTGTTTACCGTCCTGCCCATCTGGGGTCAGTTGCTCCATCAGTTGGCGAGCGGTTTCCGTAGCGCCTAAGGTCGCCGATTCCACCAGTACGGCAAACAAAGTTGGAGGATACTGTGTTGCTGCAGCTGCTCGGTCTGATCGATGCACTTCAGGCCTGACTTCCGCCGTAGAGCGCAAGGTCGCCAGTTGTTGCCCCAGGCGCCTTAGCGCAGCATCACGGCGTTCCGGGGTGCCCGCTTCACGTATGATCCGCTGCACCACCCGACGCGCCAGGACTTCCTGATTGGGGAAGCGGTGCAATAATTGCACTGCTGGTCGAAGGTCGTCTGACAGTAAACCCGCGATGCAACACTGGGTAAGGTACTCAACGCTAAGGTCCTGGGCCGACGCCAGAGCTGACCAGTCGTGCTGACTGGCCAGTTTTTGAATTTCCTGAAGCGCCAGAGCCGCCTCGTGGCGGGCTCGACGGGATACGCCCCGTACTCGATTGTCGTCGGTATCTGTCTGTTGCCAATAATGCGCCAAAGCTAAGCGAATGCACGCGGCTTGTTCGGGCACAGCCTGCGCCTGCTGCAAGGCGAGCTCTGCTTCGGCCAGCAGAGAGTTCTTGCGGTTCTCGGTGCGGTAGGAGGCATACAAACGGTAGCCAGTATAAATTATGACCACCAATACCACCCCAAGCCCGATGCGCAGCGCCCACTGTCCAGGAGTGAGTGGCTCGCGTTCAACGGGCAGGACCTCGGCCTCTTCCAAAGCTTCGGTGCTGACATAGCTTCGACTCGTGGCCGTTCCCCACTCTCCTTCGAGGCGTGGCTGGGCCAAAGCAGCTGCAGTTGGTCCGCGGGACGCCTGACGCCAATCGCGCGGACTTTGGGTTTGCGGAGCGGGCACCTTGACAATGCGCCGGCACTCGGGACACGGAGTTTGCTTCCCAGCCAGCTCGGCTTCTACGGAAAACTTATGATCACACCATGAACAGATCACCTGGATCGGCGCGGCAGAGGGAGTTGGGCCGGCCACGGTTTCGCTTGCCGCTACTGTTTCTCCCACCGCTTTACTTGGCCCGCCGGCCAACCCCAGGGCCGCCAATGCTAAGCTTTCCAAGTCGGGTTTCTTGGGATCGCGAAGAGGCTTGACCGCTCGCGCGGCAGGTACCATAAGAACTTCCTTACAATAAGGACAACGGCCATGTCTGCCGGCCAGTTCATCCCGTACCGTCAAACCACGACCGCAATGGGAACATGTAAAGCGGATGGGCATTGCTGACTTTCCTTTACAGGCACTTGCTTCAGTGGGCCGCTTTTGCTGTGATTTTGCTATCCATCTTAGCAACCAAGCGGGGCCATTCCAACAGTATTCTAATCTATCAGCCCACCAGCGGCAGCGAGAACGACGACTCTTTCTGCGACTGGGCCGATTTCTTTCCGGTTTGCGTGTTCTCGGCCGATTTGGCGCCAAGCCCGGATTGAGACGGTTGGTCGGGCTTCGATAGTTGCTCCTGCTCCCAGCGGTCGATCTCCTCCAGCAGGGCATCAACCATTTCTGCTTCGGAAACTGCGCGAACCATTTGGCCACGTCGGAAAATCATGCCCTTGCCTCGGCCGGCTGCGATACCAATGTCCGCCTCCCGTGCTTCGCCTGGGCCGTTCACTACACAGCCCAGCACACTGATTCGGATGGGCGTCTTGCGGCCGGCCAAGCGCTTTTCCAGCTCAGCGACGATGCTCTCCAGGTCAATCTCCAATCGGCCACAGGTCGGACAGGCAATCAGCTCCGGTTTCCGCACGCGCCGGCCAGTCGCCTGGAGGATATCGAAAGCTGCGTCTATTTCGGGAACGGGATCGCCCAGCAAACTCACGCGTATCGTGTCCCCAATGCCATCTAACAGCAGCGGGGCTAATCCACATGCTGACTTGACAATCGCATAAGGTGGCTTCCCCGCTTCTGTAACACCGATGTGTGTCGGATAATTGCACTGTTTTGCGTACAACCGGTAGGTCTCGACGACAGTGGGAACGTCTGAGGACTTCAAGGAAACGACAATGTCATAGAATCCCTCCGCTTCCGCGATTTCGATATAACGCAGAGCGCTCTCCACCATAGCAGGCGGACAGGGATAGCCGTACTTGTCCAGCAGGTCCTTTTCCAAACTGCCAGCGTTCACGCCGATCCGCATCGCCACGCCCTTGTCCCGACACTTGCGGACTACTTGGCGGAAACGCTCGTAGCCGCCTATGTTACCGGGATTGATGCGGATTTTGTCCACAGGATGGTCCAGGGCTGCCAGTGCCATGCGATAGTCAAAGTGAATGTCACAAATGAGCGGGATGTGTATTCGGCGTTTGATTTCGCTAAGCACCGCAGCATCTTCGGGCTTGGGTACCGTGACGCGCACCAGTTCGCAGCCTGCTTCTTCCAGGCGAAGAATCTGAGCGACCGTAGCCTCGACGTCGTGCGTATCGGTGGTCGTCATGGATTGCACCCAGATGGGGTTATCGCCACCGACTACCTTATCGCCGACGCGCACTTCTCGCGTCTTATGCCGATGAAACCTGTGTTGATACATGCTGAGAGTTTTCCCAGTCCGAGGACGAGCGTCTTCTTTGCACCGCGCCCTATCCTAGATGGGCTGCCATTCGATGTCAAGAAAACTGCTCCTTTGCCGTGGCTCGGCGACCAGAGAAGGGCGTTGCTAGTCCCGCAGGCTGTATCTCAGTCAGTTACCTTATCTGTGCCCTATGAGGGGGAGCTTACAGGACCAAGTTCCTACTGCGACACTGCACTACAGGTGAGGACTGTGCTTGACATCCCTCTGACCACGCATTATGAGGCCACAACTACTGCCCTATGCCAGCAGGCACGAGGCTTCTAAGGCCAAGGTACACGAAATCCATAGGCGGGAGGTCGGAAATCCCTGGTTTCGTGTTCGAGGGCGGCAGACTCAACGCGGGCGCAATAATCACTAACACCGCTGGCGAACCCTGCAACCTTGTGCTTCTCCATCGGGGCCTGAAGGCAAGATGAACGGGGGAATCTTCCTCGTATGACATGGATGCGGGTCAGCCTGGTCGCAGCGCTACTCGCTGCCAGCATTGGCTTGGCAGCACTTTGGGTGTCGGGCCAATCTCAGGACTTGGTGGTTGCAGACGTTCGTATTGAAGGTGCGCGGCGTCAACCGGAGCAGACCATCCTCAACATGCTGAAGACCCGTCCGGGGCGCCTTTATAATCCCGCCGAAATCCAGGACGACATTCGCAGGCTTATGGAAACCAATTGGTTCGCAGACGTTCGTCCGGCCGAAGCGCGTACTGCCGAGGGCGTAGTGGTCATCTTTCGCGTGGTCGAGCGCCCCACGATCAAGGAAGTGATTTATGAGGGCGCCAAGCATCTCGGCCGCAAAGAGTTAGAGGAACTTACCGGGTTACGTCCTGGTGGGCCCATGGATCCGGCGCTCAATTGGCGCGCCCGCGAAGCCATTCAGCGCAAGTATCACGAGAAAGGCCGACTCCTGGCCCGGGTGGATCTGGTCGAGGGTAAGAAGTCGGACGACTTGCGTGTCGTCTTTCGTATCACCGAAGGTCCTGTCATTCGTATCAACAGCATTCGTTTCGAGGGAAATCATTTTGTCAGTGACGCCCGTCTGAAAACCCAGATCGAGTCCCGCGCTACCATACTGGGTTTTTTCGGCGAGTATGACCCCGAACAACTTGATAACGACGTGCTGCGGCTTTTGAAGTACTATCACACCTTTGGCTTTTTTGAGGCTCGTATCGGCCGAAAGGTGTTTTGGCATGCGGGCACCGATCGCGTGGATGTTGTTTTTGTCATTGAGGAGGGGCCGCGCTCGTTCTTGGCCAACTCGGAAGTAACGGGGAATCGGCTCCTGGATGCGAACATGCTCTTGGCCCATGACAAAGCGGAGAAGGGACAGCCTTATAACGCCAATATCGTCCAGGCCAGCGCCAGGGACATGCGCCACGAGTATTGGAAACGCGGTTACATCTTCGCCGACGTGCAGCCAGTGGTGAAATACACCGACGAGCCGGGTGTGGCGACCGTGGTCTATCAGGTCAACGAAGGCCCACTCCCTCAGCCCCCCCAACCCTATCGGGTCGGGGAAATTCGCATTATCGGTAATACCGTCACCCAGGATCGGGTGATCCGCAGAGAATTGATTGGTTTGGAGCCGGGCCAGATTTTCGACCGCACCGCCATTGTGGAAAGCGAACGTAACCTGTCGCGACTCAGGATTTTCAAGGAAGATCCAGTGCAAGGGATTCGTCCGACGATCACCATTCTCAACGAAAACGATCCCTCCCCCTATAAAGATATCCTGGTTCAGGTGGAAGAAGATCGCACGGGTTCGCTGCTCATAGGAGCGGCCTTCAGTACGGACTACGGGGCGAACCTGAGTATTGTCTTGAATGAGCGCAATTTCGATATCTTCGGCTTTCCCCGTTTGACGAGTTGGGATGATTTCTGGGCCGACCTGACCAGTGGGCGTGCTTTTCGTGGGGCAGGACAGGAACTGCGGATCGAGGCCATTCCGGGTACGGAAGTCAGCCGTTACAGCATCAGCTGGCGGGAACCTCGACTGTTCGACAGCCCTTACAGCTTAGGCGTAGGTGGCTACTACTATACTCGTATTTTCGACGAATACACGGAACAGCGCACCGGCGGTCGAATTACCATCGGTCGGCGTTTGTGGCCGGAATATCCGGAGTGGAGTTTCAACGTCGGCTTTCGTATCGAAGACGTCAAGGTTTATAGCTTTCCGCCCAATGCTCCGCTGGATTTCCAGGAAGTTGCCGGGCACAATTTTGTGTTCGCACCGCGGCTCTCCGTCGTTCGTGACACACGGGACTCGATCATCCGCCCCACGGCGGGAAGCTTCCTGGAATTAGCCTACGAACATGGTCTGGGTGATTTCAACTATCCGATCTTGACCGCGGAAGGAAGCAAGTACTGGACCGTGTACGAAAGGCCAGACGGCTCCGGTCGCCATGTACTGGCCGCGCGGGGTATCGTGGGCTGGGCGGGAGACGATACGCCCCTTTACGATCGATTCTATGCCGGTGGTTTTCGCACACTACGCGGTTTCCGCTTTCGGGGTGTCGGTCCACGGATCAATGGTTTGAACGTGGGCGGCACTTTTGAAGCCTTGGGCAGTGTCGAATATCAGATTCCTTTGTTAGCCAACGACATGATTTATGCCGTGGCTTTTACCGATTTCGGTACCGTGGATAGCGAAGTCAGTTTTGATAAGTTCCGTGTCTCGACGGGTGTTGGTTTACGCATTAACGTTCCGATGTTGGGCCCCGCGCCTATCGCTTTAGACTGGGGCTTTCCGATTGTCAGGGAGCCGGGTGACCTGCGTCGGGTTTTCTTCTTCGGCATCGCATTCAATCGCTGAGCCTGTTGGCCAGGCGGATGCCACGTAATTGCGGCACCTATTCGCAGGAGAAATGGGGCTAATCAGGCGCGCAGTACGAAACAGGCTAAGCCGACTCACTCCGTCAGCAGTTCGAGAGAAAATGTCTGGGGCGCGCCAGGTTCGTAGTTAGAGTTGGGCCGATCTGACTGGGCTTGCTCGACAAGCTTTGAAGAAGTGAAAGTCTGAGGCGGGCGCGTATCGAGCTGGTTGCCGCTACAATTATTCCTCAGGAAAGGATGGGCTGACAAAAAACCGGTGGTTTGAGAATGCCGCCGAGGTAACGGCGTCATGGCCCATAGCGATACACGAGCTCGGCTTCGGCAGGTGCTGGAAAGAAGCGCCATTCAAATGCCTGGCGTGTTGGACGCGATCCAGGCGCGTCTGGCCGAGCGGTTAGGATTTTCGGGGCTTTATTTATCGGGGGCAGGCTTATCTGCAAGCCTGGGGCTTCCGGATGTGGGGTTGATTACGCTGACGGAACTGGTGGAGCGCGCACGGCTGATTTGTCAAACGAGTACCTTGCCGCTGCTGGTGGATGCCGACACCGGTTTCGGTGAAGCGGTCAACGTCGAACGCACTGTGCGACTGTTAGAAGCGACCGGTGTAGCGGGTATGCACATGGAAGATCAGGAACTGCCGAAACGTTGTGGGCACCTGAGCGGAAAACGCCTGGTGGCCACCGAAGTCATGGTGCAAAAAATACGAGCGGCGGTTGCGGCACGCGAGGATCGGCACTTCCTCCTCATTGCCCGCACCGATGCCCGTGCTGTCGAAGGTTTCGAGTCGGCCATTCGCCGTGCTCAGGCTTACCTGGCGGCGGGTGCCGATGGCATTTTCCCTGAAGCCCTGGAATCGGCGGAGGAAATGGCCCGGTTCGCCCAAGCCGTGCCGTCTCTCCTGGTGGCCAATATGACCGAATTCGGGCGTAGTCCCTTACTCGATTTCAGCACCCTGGCTGGCATGGGTTATCGGATTGTCCTCTATCCGGTTACGCTGGCCCGGTTGGCCTGGAAAGCCGTCGAGGCGGGACTCAGGGAGTTGAAGGTACACGGCCACCAACGCGGCTTACTACCGCACATGCTTACTCGACAGGAGCTTTATGATTTGCTCGGTTATCGGGATTACGAGGAAAGGGATCGCTACTATTTCGCTGCCACGCCTGAAATGAGTCAGCACTCCAAGGAGTAAGGGAACCCTCCCCATGAGCAACGAGATTTACGCGCCCGGATTGGAAGGGGTTATCGCCGGCGAAACAGCCATCAGCACGGTGGAAGGCGGCCTGCGCTATCGCGGCTACGCGATCACGGACTTGGCAGAAAAAACCCGATACGAGGAGGTGGCCTATTTACTGCTCCACGGTGAACTGCCCCGACCGGCGGAGCTCGAAGCTTTTCGCCAACGTCTGGACCAGAATCGTCATTTGCCCCGTGAACTGCTCCAACTCTGGCGGAGTTTGCCACCAGCCCTACCGACTATGGACGTATTGCGCACGGCCGTCAGTTTCCTGGCACATTATGACCCTGATTACCGGCTTTGGCCCTGCGAAAGTGCTGCTCCGACAGCGCTGCAACGTGGCCGCGAGCTGATGGCCCGAATTGCCGAACGGCTTCTGGCCCAGATGGCCACTAGCGTGGCAGCTTACTATCGCCTGTGCCGCGGACTGGAACCGGTGCCTCCGAAATCCGGGTTATCGCACGCCGCTCAGTTTCTTTTTCAACTGACCGGGGAGGTGCCTGACGATTTGGCGGAGCGCGCTTTCGACGTTTCGCTTATTCTGTATGCCGAACATGAATTCAACGCCTCGACGTTCACGGCACGTGTGATCACCTCGACGTTGTCCGACCCATATTCCGCGATCGTCGGCGCACTGGGCGCACTGAAAGGAGCGCTGCACGGTGGAGCCAATGAACACATCATGCCGCTGTTGCGTCGCATCGGGAAGCCGGAAAACGTGGAGGGGTGCCTGCAGGCCATGCTGGCTCGCAAGGAGCGCGTCATGGGCTTCGGCCATCGCGTCTATAAAACGGGCGATTTGCGGGCCGCCATTCTGGGCCAATGGGCACAACGCCTTGCTCAAGCTCGGGGAGAAACACTCTGGGAAGCCATTGCTCAACGGGTCGAGGACTATCTGCGCCGGACGAAAAACCTTTTCCCCAATCTGGATTGGCCGGCCGGTCGGCTTTATTACTACCTCGGCTTACCTGTGGAGCTTTATACTCCGATTTTCGCTTTATCCCGCGTTGCTGGTTGGTGCGCACACATTCTGGAGCAATGGCAAGCTAACCGTCTGATTCGGCCGCGGGCTCGCTATGTAGGCCCGATACCACGGCCGGTGGTAACTCTGCAAGAGCGTTCCTGATCGGAGTTGCGCCATGCGCGACTCGCTTCATTCAGCCAATCAATCTGCTGAACCCGCTTCCGAAAGGTTCGCTGATACTATCAAACCATGCCAACGGTTTGTGATCATCTCGGCATTGGCTTGGCTTGGTTTGATCGCGGAAAGTTTCCCCGCTTATGCTGGCTTATATCATCGTCCGGTCGCAGATGAAGTGCTTCAGCCAGTACCGCAATGGTCTCGTTTCTTCGACACCGTAATCCCAAAATTGCGTTCTTACGCTCCTCCCGATCCGCTCAGCGGCCTGCCTGCCAGTGCGTTGCGTGAACAGGCTCTGAAAAAGATCTCGTCCCTGGCTCAACGCCCGGATGCTCTCACCGCCGATGATTTTGTGGATTGGAGCGGTTGGCTGATACGTCTGATTGCCGTGAATGGTCGGCCCACGCTGGAAGAAGCACGCCGCATTCTCGACCGTGGCCGAGCCAGATATCCCCGCGATTATCGCCTGGCTGCTCATTTGGCCACTGTGTACCAGCTCAGTGGGGAATACGATCGCGCCCTGGCCCTGACTCAGGAAGCGCTGGAATCAGCGCCTCCCGCAGCGCGGGATGGGGAACGTTATCATCTCCGCTTGATTGTGCAGCGGCGCATTCAGGACCAGGAACGGCGAACGGGCCGATTGGCCAAGGAGGAGGCAGTCTTAGATGATCTCTTTGGCCAACGCTGGTGGGAACACTCTCCGCTTCCCTGGCCGGGCGCTTTCGGCCCGAGGGAGAAACCAACCCCGTTGCCGTTAGCCTCTTCGCCGTCTCAGCCACCTCCAGCCGATGCAGGTGTGGTTATTCAGCAATTGCTGATCTGGTTTCCATTCGACGGTCAACTGTGGTGGTTGTTGGGCGAGTATCTGGTGGCCGTGGGCGAATGGAATCACGCCGCCACGGCTTTTCAAGCGGCTGGCGATCTTCGTCTGGGGGGAAAAGTCTTTCGTCAACGTCGGACACTGGTGTTGGAACAAGCGGAACGCGCTCGCCGCGAGGCCGCCGCGCCAATCCTTCCAGAATTGCCGTCTTCAGACCCTGCTGAAGAGCTTGCCCAACCCGTACCATTATGGTCGCGTTTCGGCTGGCCCGCCTGGACTTTGCTTATCTGTGGCGGAGCCATCCTGCTGATGTTGGCAGCCTGGCAGGTGCAGATTTGGACGCGCCGCCTCTGGCGTCGCTGCCGCCTGCAGAGCCATTCGTAAATACAATTCGCCGGGTCCGTTGAGCCGTTTCGCTCTACGCCAGGAACTGACTCTCCAGCACCACGAAACAGTGCCAACTAAAAAAATAACAACGGGGGCGGCCCAAGCTGGCACGATGAAGCCATACAACTTAATCCAGTCTCGGCGAGGAAATTGATTGAGGGGGAGTCTATGGAGGCAACGTCGCGCCAATTTCTCGAACAACTGCTTCGCACACCCAGTCCGAGCGGCTATGAGCGCCCAGTACAGGAACTGGTGCGCCAGTGGGCCTCCCGTTACGCCGATGCAGTCACTACCGACCGACATGGCAACGTCATTGC
This sequence comes from Gemmatales bacterium, assembly GCA_025056555.1. Taxonomy (GTDB): domain Bacteria; phylum Planctomycetota; class Planctomycetia; order Gemmatales; family HRBIN36; genus HRBIN36. The sequence goes on from JANWVZ010000013.1 coordinate 35,721, forward strand.
TGTGCGTAATCCCAACGGCCAGCCACGCATTATGCTCGCGGGTCATTGCGACCAGATCGGACTCCTGGTGCAGTACATTGATGAACGAGGTTTTCTGTATCTGCAACCCATTGGCGGCTGGGATATGCAAATTCTCCTGGGGCAGGCGTTCACGGTGTGGACGGCCAACGGTCCGATTCCCGGCGTACTGTCGCGCAAGGCTCCCCATCTGCTGACCCCAGAGGAACGCAAGAAAGTTCCCGAATTTCACGAGGTTTGGCTCGACATAGGCGTGGCTAGCCGTGAAGAAGCGCAGCAACTGGTGCAGCTTGGCGATCCCGTTACCATCGCGCTGGAGCTCCGCCCGCTGCGCAACGGTCTGCTCGCGGCCCCAGGACTCGATGATAAAGTCGGTGTGTGGGTGGTTATGGAGACCCTCAGGCGCTTGGCTGATGAAGATGTCGCGGCGGCAATTTTTTGCGTCTCCACGGTTCAGGAAGAAATCGGTCTGCGCGGTGCGACCACCAGCAGCTACGGCATTCATCCGACGGTCGGGATTGCTGTGGACGTCACCCATGCCACGGACACTCCGGGCAACGAACGCAGGCAAATCGGCGACGTAGCACTCGGCAAGGGCCCCGTGCTCGTTCGCGGACCAAACGTCAATCCGCGCGTGTTGGAACGCCTGGAGGCAGCGGCGCGCAGCTTATCCATCCCGGTGCAGTATCGTGCCCATCCCCGACCTACTGGTACCGATGCCAATGTGATTCAGCTCAGCCGTGAAGGAGTGGCTACGGGACTGATCGGTATCCCTAACCGATATATGCACAGTCCCGTCGAAATGGTGAGCTTGGATGACCTGGACGCTGCCTCGGCTCTGCTCACCGCCTTCTGCCGCAGCATTGCGCCCAACCAGGACTGGACCCCCTGACGTTCACCGCACTGCTTGGGTGCAGCGAACTCGGTTAGGCTGGCGCCATCCTCGAATAACCTTCCTGCGCGCTCTCCAGAGTACTAGCCAACTCCTTTCATCCACAACCGCCAACGGGCACGTGGCGGATCTATCAATTCATGATTGTTCCACGCGATGGTATTCCAGGCCATCTCTATAGGTGGGCTAAGCCATTGACCTGAATACACCTGTAACTGCAAGACCAGCCCCCAGAACAGCGCCCAAGTGATCGCCGCGGGGATGCTGCGGGGGCTACAGGTTGAGCCTCCGGGCCGAGAGACACCTGCGTGGTTGCATAACGGCTTCGATGAGCAAGTGGACGAGTCGCGGGTAATCAGGGTCCGCAGCATTGGGCACCTGCGCACCATGCCGAAACATCCGCCATACGAGCGACCATCGTGATCCCGAGAGGCCAATAAGTTCGCTCCACCACTTTCAGTGGCATTTCAGACTATCAGGCACGCCCGATGCAACGTCATGGGGCCACACGGTAACCCGAGAACACTGTGGTCCGTCCTGGCGAATCGGTAAGTGTCCCTCAGTGGAATCGCGACCCTGTATCATCCGCCCTGAGTCCCCAGCTCCGTGCAAGTAGCTGAGGATGGCTCAAGCCCTGTGCCGCTCGCAGTCGGTTTCACAACCCATCACCAGCGCCAAGACCTTGCGTGGATAATCGAAATGGCGTCAGTTTCGTTCCTGGCGCGATTTTCGGGACAGGCTGAGCCAACTTCGATCTGAAGAAGCACATGACCAATAGCCGCGATTTTGCTGCTGGGTTCGGTACCCTCGTTCTGGGGATTCTACCACTGGCCTGTGTGAGGAATTGGCAGCGACATCAACGGTGCGCTTGGCTTGTTCGTGGAGCGACGAATACTCTTTCTCCCCTGCCCCTGGTGCGGTATAATCAGCTGAACCCAGCGAACCGCAGGACATGCCTGGCAGAGTCAGATTGCCGGGTTGATAGTCAGGGGGCGCTTAGCTCAGTGGGAGAGCGCTGCCCTTACAAGGCAGAAGTCGCAGGTTCGAGCCCTTCAGCA